>JAGLOF010000169.1 GCA_023139105.1 bacterium | reverse complement strand
TGAAGGGCTTGGTCAGATAGTCGTCTGCACCCAGCTCCAAACCTTCCATTTTGCTCTCACCTGAAGATTTTGCTGTGAGCAGAACAACCGGAATATGGCTGGTGCGCTGGTCGGTTTTCAGCTTTTTACAGAGTTGATAGCCATCCATTTTCGGCATCATCACATCGCTGATAATGAGATCAGGTATGCATTCCGCAGCTTTTTCAAAACCCTGCTCACCATCCGCAGCCTCTTCGATTTGATATGTTTCAGCTAGAATGTCCCGAATATAAGCTCGCATATCGTCATTGTCTTCCACAATGAGTATGATCGTAGAATCAACACTCTTTATACTCTCCCGCCTGACAACATCGCCGGCCGTCTCCCGGGAAGAAATAAGGGGTAGCCTCTCTTCATAAGCGGGGATTGAGGAGGATGTGCTCTGCACTTTTTCTTCAGCTTTTAAATGCTCATCTCCCAAAGGCAGGCGCACTGTGAATGTCGATCCCTTTCCTGCTTTGCTCTCCGCTGTTATCTCACCGTGATGCAGGAGAACCAACTCACGGGTAAGGGCCAGCCCTATGCCGCTTCCAGCCTGATTCTTGACATAATCTTCTCCGGCCTGATAGAAACGGTCAAACACATGGGGAAGATGTTCGGAGGCAATGCCTCTGCCGTTGTCCCGCACAGTTATTTCTGCTTTATCCTCAACAGTCATGCATACTTCTACATGTCCGCCGGCGGAAGTGAACTTTATGGCATTGGAGATGAGGTTAATAAAAATTTTATCTATTTTAACAGGGTCAAACCAAAATTCTGTATCTTTTTCGGGGGCATTGAAATTGAGTTCAACACTTTGTTCAGCAGCATAGCCTTCAAAGGCATTCATCAAGGTCATGATGGCAGCAGACAAACTGGCTTTGGCCGCGTGGAGCTCAAGTTTCCCGGCTTCAATTTTTGAGAGATCCATTAGTTCATTAACCAGATTTAGCAGCCGTTCACTGTTACGTATCTGCATATCATATTGAGAATCAATGTTCTGTTTCATTTCTCCTGATTTAAGCCGCTTTGCTGATCCAAGAATTAATGACAGAGGGGTGCGGAATTCATGAGAAATATTGGCAAAGAAGCGCGATTTCATCTGATCCAGCTCCTGCCATTTATCAGCTTCCAGGCGCTCTCTGTGCAGTTGATTCTTAATCCGCTCTTTATTGGTCCAAAATCTGGCGATCAGGAAAAGAAGGATCAGTCCGGCCAGAATAAAAAGAACATGAGCCCAGACGGTTTTCCACCAGGGGGGAGTTATCTTTATAACAACCGTCGCACCTTGTTCATTCCAGATGCCATCTTTGTTGGCTGCCTTTACTCTAAACGTATATTCGCCACCGTCGAGATTGGTGTAGGCAGCAAAACGCCGCCGACCCGAATTTGTCCACTTATCTTCAAATCCTTCAAGAATATAGGCATATTGATTTTTCCCGGAGTCACGGAAATCCAACGCTGCAAATTCAAATGAGAATACGCGGCTTTTGTATGAGAGTGAAATTTGATCAACTTCTGTAATGCTCCTTGTTAAAACAACGTGATCCTCAATGATTTCGTTGATGCCTACCGGTTCATTAAGTACACTAAACCCGGTAATCACCACAGGAGGTGCAATAGAATCCTGAGGCATGATCGGGAAGAAAGCATTGTAACCGTTGCTTCCTCCAAAGTAGAGTTTTCCATCACTTCCTGTCCAGATCGCACCCCACCGAAAGTCATTACCTTGAAGTCCGTCATTGATATCAAAATTTTTAAACACACTGGTCTTAAGATTCAAGCGGGAAAGCCCGTTATTTGTACTGATCCAGAGATTTCCATGTTCATCTTCTGCGATACCGTTGATGACATTTTCTGAAAGGCCATCTTTTTTTAAATAACGCGTTATTTGACCGGATTCGCGATCCAGTCTGTTGAGGCCTCCATTGGTGCCTATCCAGATGTGACCCGTTCTATCCTCAAAAATGACTCGAATAACTTTATTACTCAGACTGTTTTTATTGTGGGGATCAGCCTGATAATGTTTGACTCTATCCAAAGCCTGGTCAATGTTGTCTCCCGGACAAAATTTCAGACTCGTTAAACCACCCATTGTGCCTATCCAAAACGTCCCTGATCGGTCTTCATAAATACAGTTGATCCCTTTAGAGATGAGCGTGCCGGATCCATCCGGTTCATGATAAAATATCCTGGCTTTATTAGTGGATGGCTGGAAAAGCAGTGCTCCACCGTTGCGGCTGCCGATCCAGATATTTCCGGAGCGATCTGTCAAAAGTGCACTGACAGCATTGACTCTAAAATCAAATCTATCAAGGGGGAATGGGGTAAATTCTCCGGTGGCTGGATTCAGAATACTTAATCCCTGTTCAGTAGTACCCACCCAAAGCCGGCCTGATTTGTCTTCGCAAAGGGCCGAGACAGTATTCCAGTTCAGGCTGTGAGGATTTTGAGGATCATTCACGTAATGAATAAACTGAGGAACAGTTGAATATGAAGTCTGAGGGAGCTGTCTGTTCAATCCACCCTTTTCCGTACCAATCCAAAGATTGTTCTTACTGTCTTCGAAGATCACGTTAACCCGGTTATCATTGAGACTGCCGGGATTGTTGGCCAGATGCTTTACATGTCCAAACCGGGAGGTCCCGGGATTATAGTTACAGAGACCTCCATCCCAGGTGCCAAACCATAAGACACCGGATCTGTCCTCATAAGCAGAGATGACACAGTCATAAATCAGGCTTTTGGGATTGCCTGCTTCATGTTTGTAAAAGATGAAGGATTCTGTTGCGGGGTTGTAGTGGTAAAGTCCGATTTCTGTCCCCAGCCAGATAGTACCGGAAAGGTCTGCACAGGCAGCCAGTACATATGTATTATCAAATCCCTGACTGTCTTCTGGAGTGTTGAAGATAGAAACGTGACCGGTCAACGGGTGCAGGCGGTTCATGCCTTTTTCAGTACCAACCCAGATTAATCCGGTATTATCAGGGAAAAGTGAGGTAATTCGATCCGACAACAGATGACGGCCGTTATTCGGTCCCTCGGTGTAATGGATGAATTGCTCAGTCTCAGGATTAAATCGGTTAAGGCCGCCGTGTTCAGTACCGATCCAGAGGATTCCCGCCTGATCAATGTGGAGATGCCGTACATCATCGTAACTGAGGCTGTTCCGGTTCCCGGGGGCATGACGAAAATGGACACTCGTACCGTTTGTTTTATCAAAACAGTTCAGCCCTCCCTGCTGAGTACCAATCCATAAGTACCCTGCTGCATCTTCCCTGATTACCATTATCCGGTCATTACTGATCGAGGCAGGATCAGCAGGATCGTGTTGATACCGGATGAAGCGATCGAGGTCCCGGTTGTAGCGGTTTAAGCCTGCGTCATTGGTGCCTATCCAGAGTATACCTTCACGATCTTCATACATGGTATAGATGTCATTGTTGCTGAGACTATAGGGATCACTGCTGTCATGAAGGTATTCGACAAACTGATAACCGTCGTATTTATACAACCCGTTTAGGGTGCCAAACCACATGAAACCTTTATGATCCTGAAGAATGCAGAGAATGGTTTTTTTTGAGAAGCCCTCATCAAAGGGCACATGTTTAAACTGGACTGTCTGTGCCTGGCTAAAAAGGCAGTTCAAGGTGATCAGCCAGAAAGTCAGGATGATGCGGATGTTTTTCAGGTGCGGAAAGACTAATTTAACCATGTTTTAAGATAGGGGGAAATGAGGAGAGTGTCAAGATGAAGTTTATGGAAACAGGAGTTTCTCCCTTTACAAAATATTGGCCCCCGAGGGATTTTTTACACCCGGGGGTCAATATTTCATCCTTGCTCTTTACCGCACCATTACGGCTTTCTGCGTCTTCATGCCATCGACTGTCTTAAGGACAATAAGATACGTCCCCGTGGCTGTCTTCCGGCCCGCGGTATCATCGCCATGCCAATAGATATTATATGATCCTGCTGACTGATCTTCACTCACCAGTGTCCGGATTTTACGGCCCAGCAGATCGTATACGACAATTTCAACAGGCCCTGTCTCGGCCAACTGATAGGCGATCTTGGTCTGAGGATTGAAGGGATTGGGGAATGGCGGTTCCAATACCGTCTCTTTCGGTGCCTCCGGCAAGGCAATAGTGATTTGATCGTACACATGTACCTCACCGACGGTGTTCATATCTGAAAGACGATAGATATAGGAGTGTCCCGCTGCCACATCGGCGTCAACAAATGCATATTCATGCCGTTCTGAGCTATTGCCCTGGCCTAGCAGGACATCATGCATCTCATACGAGGCAATACAGTTCCATTGGGCGGGCGCATAGCCATCGCCCCTTACGGCACGATCAAGAAAAAAGCCAAGGTTGTCCGTTTCCGATTCTGTTACCCACGCCACCGTTACCTCACCGTTCTCACAGGCCGCCGACAGGGAGTGCAGCTCCACGGGCAGAGAAGCCTCCCCCGTTCCCTGAATTGCAAATGTATAGGGATCTTCATCACTGTCATTGTTGTCGATGGATACAGTGGCTGTACGCACATCGGAGTCTCCCGGTGAAAAGGTCACCTGTAGTGATGTGCTTGAACCACTATCAACAGAAGATGACGGCTCAATGGTCACAGAAAAGTCACCGGCATGGCTGCCACTGATCTCCACGCGGGGAGTGCCCGAAAGACTCAGCGCCGTATTTCCGTTATTTTCAATGTTGAACGTCCTTGCCTGAGAGCTGCTCATCTGCACTGAGCCGAAGTCAGTATAATTACTCTCCGAGGGTGAGCTGCTGCCGCAGGAAACTGCGTTGCCGTTGCCTGTCACATCCATCTCAGGCCCCAGTCCTGTCCCCTGAACAGCAAATGTGTAGGAACTTTCATCGCTGTCATCATTGGAAATAGAAACTGTTGCTGTTCTCAGGCCGGACGACTGCGGTGTAAAAGTGATTTCAAAAGTTGTGGTGCCATAATCCGATGCAACTGTCGATTCGGGGTTGGAAGTGACTGAAAAGTCGCCGGTATGGCTGCCGCTGATCGCAACGCTAGGAGATCCGTTCAAAGACAAACTCGCGGTGCCCTGATTGGTGACAGTATAAACATGTGCCTTGGAACTGCCTTCTGCCACGGATCCAAAATCTGTATCATCATTCACTGAGGGCGTTGTATCGCCATCTACAATGTCCTGGTCATCGCCGCTTATGTTGATCTCCGGGGCACTGGGGGCGACGCCGATTCCTTCAACAGCAAAAGTATAGGGATTTTCATCCGGATCATTGCTGGGAATCGACACTGTGGCGGAACGTGTGCCAAAGTCTGACGGATTGAAGGTGATCCGAAAAGTGGTCGCCCGGTTCGCTTCGACTGTTTCATCAGGTAAAGTTGTGACCTCAAAATCAGCTGCGTTATCTCCTGAGAGCTCAACTAGTGGAGATCCGTTAAGAACGAGGTCGATCCCACCCGTACTGCTATTATCAATCGTGTAGGTGTATGTTTTTGTAGTGCTTCCCGCCTCCTGTACACTGCCGAAGTGAGTATGATCGGATTCCGTCGGTGTGGTATCCCCATTACTAATGGACTGATTGTTTCCACTTACACCGATATCCGGGGCACTGCCTGTACCGGTAATGGCAAAATTGTAGGGATCTTCATCCGGATCGTTGCTGTCAATTTGTATTTCCGCATTTCGCGCCCCTTCAGCTGATGGATCAAACGTTACCTCAAAAGTAGTCTGACTGCTCTGGCCTACCGAGGAGGCTGGCTGTACATTCACTGTAAAATCGCTGGAATGATCGCCGCTGGTGACAACCCGGGGCGTTCCGTCCAGCGCCAAATCTGCCGTCCCTGTATTCTTTATCGTAAATTCCCGTGTAACTGTATCATCTCTATAATCAGCATACCCAAAATCGGTCCAATCGTCAGAGCTCGGACTGCTATCCTCATCGCTGATTTCAACGCCATTGCCCCAGACATCCATTTCGGGGAAACTTCCCCCCATTCCCGTTCCTTCAATGGCATACGTGTATGGGTTTTCATCAGCATCATTATTGGTAATGCTGACTGTGGCACTCCTGTCACCATTCATGCTTGGATCAAACCGAATTTCAAAATAACCGGTACGTCCATTGGAAATCGGTGACGGAGGTTGGCTGATAACCGTAAAATCCGATGCGTGACTGCCTATAATGGCAACCCTTGGCGAGCCGCTGAGATTTAAATCACCCCCGCTGTCATTGCTGATATAATATTTTCGAGTGACAGTGCTCCCATCAACATGGACGGTGCCGAAGGAGGTGTAGTCGGCTGTGGAAGGTGTTGTGTCACCGCATTCAATCTCCACGCTATTGCCTGTTATTCTAATTTCTTGTGCACGGATTGCAGCCGAACCAATTATTAAAAATAATGCGATCCATTTTAAATTTTTCACAGAAAACCTCACTGAGTTTAATATTTGCTCTCCACACAATTCTGCAACAATATATATATTATACATATAGCAAAGCCAGTGATTTGTGAAGGGCGGTTCCAATACCGTTTCAAAAAGGATTTCATACGAAGTGACGAAATCCCATTATAGGGACGTTGTATGCAACGTTTCTACAGCCCGTTCTAAAACAAACCCCGGGTTGTCGGTCTCAGTAGCATATGATGCAAAGTTGTTTGCAAATGTTGCATTTGAGGTTTTTATTGCCAAATATCTAACAAATACCTTTAAAATTAATTTTGATTATTTTTACCAAAAATTGAAACATAGTAAGAAAGTCAGCGTACTTAGATATGTTCCAAAATTTGGTAAAAAGGAGATGAACATGCTAACACGTGCAGAAGAATTAATTCTATTAACAGTTTGGCGTCTCGGCGATATGGCTTACAGCGTTAAACTTCGTGAATTACTTAAAGAAATTACCGGTAAGTCCTGGTCTTTCGGTGCCGTCTACATGCCTCTGGAGAGGTTGGAGAAACGGGGTTTGCTGATCTCGACAATGGCTGATCCCACATCAGAACGCGGTGGGCGCAGTAAGCGGATCTACGCATTAACAGAACATGGATTGAAGTCATTGGAGCAGATTCGAAAGATCAATGCCATGGCCTGGGAAGGCCTGCCGGAACCGGCCAGTGGTGTGTTGAAGTCATGAGAGATGACGAAAAAAATGTCATCGTCAGAAGTCGACTACACACTGTTCTGGCCAATCCCGTGAAAGCGTTGATGTATGAATAGTTCTAATGTCATGGTCATGCAATATTGGAAAAGGGTCTAAATGAGATTTCAACTGAGAACCAATTCTCCTCCCCTTATGGCTGCATGGATGGTCCGCCGGTTTTTTCCGGGGAAAGGATATGCCAGTTCAGAAGGAGATTTTGCGGAAGTGTATGACGAAATGGCTAGTCAGGGGCCACGATTTCTTGCTGATTGCTGGTACTGGACGCAACTTTATCTGTCCTTACAATTATGTGTTCTTGAATTTTTGAAATGGGAGTTCTCCATGATACGGAATTATATCAAAACAGCTTTACGGAATATCCGTAATCAGAAGTTTTATACTATTATAAATGTTACAGGCCTGGCTATGAGTATCTGTGTCTGTCTTTTCCTCTTTCTCTTTATCGATTATGAATTGGGATTTGATAGCCATATTGAAAAGGCTGATTTAATTTATCGTGTTGTCCGGGAGGCTGATCAGCCTGCCGGTAGAGTGTATGACAGCTCCACGCAATTTCCTATGTCCAAAGCCCTGAGAAATGATTTTCCTGATTTGCCAAGTGTAACACAGACTTACCGTTTTAGCAGTCGACCTGTCTGGATTAATCAGCAGCGCTTTGAACTTGAGATTGCAATGTTTGTAGAACCTGCATTCTTTGACCTCATGCAGCCGGAATGGATTATTGAAGATATGGATAAAGGCGTCGCACCCAATAGTGTAATCTTGACTGAAGTGTTGGCATTGCAATATTACGGCAGCACAGATGTGCTTGGCCGTCGACTTACTTTGGGTGATTCCCTGGAATTGACTGTTACCGGTGTACTGGCCAATCCTCCAGAACAGAGCAGCTTGCCCTATAAAATGCTCGTTTCATGGGGAGCCATGGAAGAGTATTATGATAATGATGGATTTCAGAGATGGTCCATGGTGGATGGGGCCAGTCAGACTTTTCTTCGTCTGCCGCAGCAGGTGTCCAGGGCTGATTTTGAATCACAGCTGGATCAATTCAAATTAAAATACCTTGAGCTCAATGATCAAGAGACGGACTTTTACTTTCTGCAATCTATAAAGGATATGCATTTTGATGCAAAATATGGTGCCTATCCATATATCACCAGCCGTAGTACATTATGGGTATTTGCCACTACCGGGTTTTTGATTCTGGTAATAGCCTGTATCAATTTTATCAATTTGACAACGGCCCGGGCCATGCGCCGGGCCAAAGAGATGGGCATGCGTAAAGTGCTGGGAGCAAATCGTCAGGAGTTGGTACGTCAATTAATGGGTGAAACCAGTGTCTTAATATTAATGGCCATGACTCTTGGGATAGTCGGCGTATCCATACTCTTACCCTATGCTATGAGCCAGCTTGGTATGTCACTGGCAATGGGCCGTGTATTCAGTCTTGAGGCCCTGTGCTTTTTTGCCGGTCTGTTTGGTTTGTTGCTGCTTATTAACGGTGTGTATCCGGCCATGGTGCTCTCTCGGTATCAACCGGTAGAAGCTTTGAAAAAAGGAGGGAATCATAAAGGGAGTCGCTCTGCAACACTCAGGAACGCATTGGTGCTGATTCAATTTGCTGTCACACAGGTTCTCATTGTTGCCACGTTGGTAATTGCATCACAGGTTAAATTTATTGGTGATAAAGACCTTGGATTCAGGAAACAGGGGATCATCACTGTAGATTGTCCTTCATATACAGAAACACAAAATGAGGCTTTGAGAAGCCGTTGGATGCAGAATCCGCATGTTGAAAATGTAAGTTTTGCCTGGCGCCCGCCATCCTCAGGATCTAATTTCAATACAACTTTTGAATACGTCAAGAGAGGTGATGATACAGAGTATCCCATAACTATTAAAATGAGTGATACTCACTATCTGGATGTTTATGATATTCCGCTTTTAGCGGGCTCATTTTTTGCCCGTAATTGTGGAGATGATTCATTACCAAAATGGGTGATCAATGAAGCAACATTGCGTATCATGGGGCTTATGCACCCCCAGGAGGCCATTGGCGAAGTGGTGAATATAAACGGTATGGATGGTCCAGTGATCGGTGTTATTAAAGATTTTCATGCTTATTCTTTGAAGGATCGTATTGAGCCTGTAGTTATGTTTAATTTTTGGGCATCGAACCACCACCGGGCACAGATTCGGGTTGATGAGAAAGAACTTCCTGAAACCTTGGCATTCATCCGGACCACCTGGGAAGCTACATTCCCGGATGAACCATTTTCATACGATTTTCTGGATGCGCAATTGGCACGTCGTTATAAAGCAGATGCGCGCGTACTGAAACTGATTCAAATTGCTTCAATTTTGGCTATTTGTATAGGGTGTCTTGGCCTTCTGGGACTTGTCTCCTTTGTCCTGGCACAGCGTACCAAGGAGATTGGTATTCGTAAAGTGTTGGGGGCTTCTGTTGATAACCTTTATTATTTAATAGCAAAGGGTTTTATAAAGTGGATTCTGGCTGCCAATATAATTAGCTGGCCCATTGCTTATCTACTATCCCGGCAATGGCTGCAAGGATTCGCTTATAGAATTCCATTGAGTATACATCTTTTTCTCCTGGGTAGTGCGATGATTCTGGGCATTGCCCTGTTGGTAGTCAGTTTTCAGGTAATCAAAGCATCGCGTTCCAATCCAATAAAAGCATTAAAGTATGAGTAAGCAATCAACAACTTTGTCAGTTCTGACCCGCTGGTGGATCCGCCGGGTCGTTCCGGCGGCGCATAGGCAATCGGCATTAACAGAGTGAGCAAGACGTTCAAAAGACCTGTACCGCCGGCAATGGCTTCCTGGCTGGTTCGCATTCTTTTCCCGGGGAAAGGCTGCGCCAGTTCAGAAGGAGATTTTGCGGAAGTGTATGATGAAATGTTCAGTCAAGGGTCACGGTTCCATGCCGATTGCTGGTACTGGACGCAACTTTATCTGTCCTTACAATCATGTGTTCTTGAATTTTTAAAATGGGAGTTCTCCATGATACGGAATTATATCAAGACAGCTTTACGGAATATTCGCAATCAAAAAGTCTACGCCTTCATCAATATCGCCGGCTTAGCCATAGGAATCTGTGTTGCCGTTTTCCTTTTCCTTTTTATCGATTATGAACTGGGATTCGATTCACATGTCCGGGATGCTGAGCACCTCTATCGCGTGGTGAGACATGTGGAGACTCCAACGGGTATTCGGCATGGTGGGTCAAACTATTTCCCCTTGTCCAAAGCCTTGCGAAATGATTTTTCAGAACTGTCGGCCGTCACACAAACCTATAGTTTGAATGATGAGGTGATCTGGGTTGACAAACAACGCTTTGACAACAACCTCGCCATGTTTGTGGAAGCAGATTTCTTTAAAATGATGCAGCCTCAATGGATTGTGGAAGATGTGAACAGGGCCAGCGATCCCGGCAGTGTCATCCTCACTGAAAGCCTTTCATTGAAATACTTTGGCAGTCTCAATACTGTGGGGCGACGGATTACATTGGGAGATTCTCTTGAGCTTTCAATCAGCGGCATTGTCGCCGATCCTCCAAAGCAGAGCAGTCTGCCCTATGAGCTGCTTATCTCCTGGGGGGCTATGAAGCATTATTTTAATAATGATTATTTGACGAGATGGAATTATTTAAATGGAGGTAGTCAGGCTTTTCTAAAGTTGCGCCAATCTGTGAGCAAGGAAGATTTTGAGGCTCAGCTGGACGTGTTCAAACTAAAATACCTTGACCCTGAAGATCATGGCAGTCATTCCTTTCACCTTCAGTCCTTAAGCGATATGCATTTTGACGGTCGATACGGCGCGCAGCCCTATATCACCAGCCGTACCACATTGTGGGCCTTTGGCTCAACGGGACTGTTGATACTCATTGTTGCCTGCATTAATTTTGTAAACCTCACCACTGCAAGAGCCATGCGCCGGGCAAAAGAGATAGGCATGCGCAAAGTGTTGGGCGCCGACAGGAAATTGCTGCTGCGCCAGTTAATGGGTGAAACAGGTGTTATAATAGCCATTGCCCTCCTTTTGGGTTTGGGCGTGGTGGCACTGGTTCTCCCATTTGTCACCGCTCACCTGGGAGTGACCATGGAAGTGGGACGGATTTTCAGCGGTGTTTCCCTGGGCTTTTTTACGGGACTTTTCTTTTTCCTGCTTGTGATCAATGGCCTGTATCCTGCCATGGTGCTCTCACGGTATCAACCAGCTGAGGCGTTGAAAAGCAGTCGTTTCACCAAAGGCCAACAATCGACAAGAATAAGAAACGCCTTGGTGCTATTCCAGTTTGCGGTCACACAGGTTCTCATTGTAGCTACGTTGGTGATTGCGGCTCAGGTTCGTTATGTGGGGCAGAAAGATCTGGGTTTTCAGAAAGAAGGCATTGTCATTGTCAAATCTCCTTATCGCACTGAAACAGCTGGTCAGGCCCTCAGAGGACGATGGATGCAAA
>JAGLOF010000168.1 GCA_023139105.1 bacterium | reverse complement strand
TACCCGCATGCAGGCCCTGAAGACTGGGGACGATACTGAATATTCTATTTCCATGAAACTATGCGACAGCCACTTCCTGGATGTCTACGGAATTGAATTGCTGGCCGGAACCTTTTTCGTCAACAACCATGGCGATTTTGATCACCCCAATTGGGTGCTCAATGAAGAGGCTCTGAAATCACTGAATGTTACCAATCCTCATGACATTATTGGCGAAGAGATTACTATAAATGGACAGCGTGGTCCGGTTCTGGGTGTGGTTAAAAACTTCCATACTTTTTCATTGCGTGAAGGCATGATGCCGGTTGTGTTGACCAATTCCATGTTCTGGGCCCATAGACGAGCTCATATTCGTCTCGATGGAATTGACCTCACGGAATCTCTTAAATATATTCGTGAGACCTGGGAACAGAGCTATCCCGGTGAACCTTTTGACTATTTCTTCTTTGATCAGGACATTCAGTCACGGTATGCCTCAGAGGCCCGTACCTTAAGGCTTATTCAAGTGGCCTCGTCTCTGGCCATTGGCATTGGCTGTCTGGGGCTTCTGGGGCTGGTGGCCTTTGTGCTGGCGCAACGCACCAAGGAGATTGGGATTCGTAAAGTTCTTGGTGCCTCGGTGAATAGTCTTTACTATATTATCGCCAAAGATTTTGTAAAATGGATTTTGGCTGCCAACCTGATTAGCTGGCCTGTGGCCTGGTACATCTCCAGAGAGTGGCTCAACGGTTATGCCTATCGCATGACATTGAATGTAGGCGTATTTATTATGGGCAGTGCTATGATACTGGGTGTTGCGTTAATCGTTATCAGTTTTCAGGTAATCAAAGCATCGCGCTCCAATCCAATAAATGCATTAAAATATGAGTAGACGTTCAACAACTTTATCAGCTCCGGCCCGGTGGTGGATCCGCCGGGTCGTTCCGGCGGCGCACAGGCAATCTGCATTGATTGAGTGGGAAGAAGTGTACTCTGAAATCATTTCAGAAAGAGGAAGAGTGGCTGCGGCTCTGTGGCTTCTGGGGCAGGGTCTGCTGACGTTGAGGGATGTTCGTCTACATCATTTGAAAGGAGACTGGACGATGTTGAAATCAATCATTACCCGTATGCTGCGCCCATTCAAAAGGAATGCTTTATATACATGGATAAATACTACTGGCTTGGCAATAGGACTTTGTGCGGCCATGTTGATTCTGCTCTGGGTTGGCAATGAACTTAGTTATGAAAAAATGCATGTTAAGCGTGATCGCATACACCGTATTATTGAACATTTTAAATTTTCTGACAATCATACCTCGATTTATGCCATGATCCCTGACATTGTTGCACCCGCCTTATCGGAACGCTTCCCTGAAGTAATTCAGGCCGTACGTTACCGTCCCGGCGGTGATGTTAAGATCAGCATGGGTGATAAAAGTTTCAGAGACTTGCGTACAGCAATTGCTGATCCCGGTTTTTTTGATATGTTCTCCTTCTCTCTATTGGAAGGTGAAAAGAGGACATTGTTATCATTGCCCAACAATTTGGTGCTGACACGGGATGCCGCTATCACTCTGTTTGGTAATACAGATGTCATAGGTCAAACTATCGATATTGCAAATGAGGGTGTGTTTCAGGTTTCCGGTGTAATTCAAAAAACTGCCGGTGAAACCCATCTTCAGTTTGATATAATGGTTCCATATGTTGAGGGGCGCAGAATGGGAGTGCCGTCTCAGCAGTTCCTTTTCTATGAGACCTTTGTTGAACTCCACAAACAAGTTGATGTGGCATCATTTGGTAAAAAGATTCTTAATTTATTTGAAGAAATTGCCCCGGATGCGCCGGCAGATGTCATTATGAAGACACAGGTATTGAATGATATTCATCTACACTCAAATTTTGATATTGATGTAGAAGGACATGGGTCGGTAGAACAAGTGCAGGTGCTGGCCTTAGTGGCACTGTTAATCATAGTGATCGCCGGTATAAATTTTGTCAATCTCTCAACTGCGCGGGCAGCCAGACGTGCCAGAGAAGTGGGTTTGAGAAAGACATTGGGCGGTACTCGTCAGGCATTGATGGCACAATTTATGGGTGAGGCTGCTGGCAATGTTGTATTTGCCGGTGTTTTGGCACTGTTGTTATCCGTGCTGTTACTTCCGTGGATAAATCGATTAATTGGCAGCAATTTTTCTACAGCAGATCTATTCAATGTTACCATGATGGTGAAAATATTTATTATTCTGCTGATCACCTCATTGGGTGCAGGTATTTATCCTGCCATAATTTTGTCCTCATTTACACCAAGTCAGGCTCTCGTTCAGGGACGTCTGGCCGGCGGTCAGGGGAGGGGATTAAGATGGACACTTGTTATTCTTCAGTTTGTTCTTTCAACCGGACTATGGGTGTTGACCTGGATTACCAGGGATCAGGTAGATTTCATGACAGCCAGATCTGCCGGATATGACAGAAGCGCAGTTGTTGCTCTTACGTTGGATGAGACTGCTAAGAATAAACGGGATATTTTAATTCAAAACATTTCACTCCTGCCTGGTGTACAATCTGTATCATGTGTATCAGAATTACCGACGAATCTCTCCCGTGCTACGGATTATTTGGACTGGGATGGTAAGAATCCCAATGACGTACATCTGTTCAGTTTATTGTTTTGTGATGCAGAAACGGCCAATACTCTGGGAATAAAGATGGCAGAGGGACGCTTTTTCTCCAGTGAACGTGAGGCCGACAGGGACGCATATGTGGTGAATGAGACTGCTGCCCGTTTAATGGGAATGGAGATTCCCGTGGGTCAACGTTTCTCCATGTGGGAACAGGAGAACCGGATCATTGGTGTGGTAAAAGACTTTCACTATCAGTCTCTGCATCAGCCAATTAAGCCGTTGATTATGAAGTACAATCCTGAACGTACTGAAGCACTGTTGATCCGTGTTCAGGGTGGCAATGTACATGATGAACTTTCATTAATTGAGGCAAGTTGGAAGCGGGACTGTTTAGCATCTCCTTTTGAGCCAATTTTTTTAGAGAATGAGTTCCAGCATCTGCATATTCGGGATCGCCGTTTTGGAACCCTGTTTTCCACTTTTTCAACATTGGCTTTGGGTGTGTCGTGCCTGGGGCTTCTGGGACTAGCGGTGTTTATGGTGGAGCAGCGAACCAGAGAGATGGGAATTCGCCGGGTATTGGGAGCATCAGGCGGCCGGCTGATGGTAATTATGACCCGGGAGTTTATCATAGGCATTCTGATTGCCAATATTTTGGCTGCACCGCTGGCTTTTTGGGCAGGCAGTCGCTGGTTGGAACGCTTTGCCTACAGAATAGATATTGGAGCTTCACCATTTGTACTGGCCTTTATCATCTCAATGGGCTTGACCCTGGTTGTTGCTACAGGTCAAGCCATGAAGCTGCTTAGGATGAATCCTGTGAAGACCTTGCGGCATGAGTAATTTATGTGTGCTTACTCATTCAATTTAATGTATTTGTAGAAAAGATAAAGAGCATTGGCCCACGAAGAAGCTCCCAGAGCAATTGGAACACAGATGACACGGATTTCACGGATAAGAATAGATCTACATGGATTCCAGCTCAAATAAAAAATGTCTCCCCGGTAATCTTTTGGCCGGGGTCTATACTTAACAGGGTGAGTGTTTTATCCTGTGGATAAATTTTATATTAGTTCATTTTTAGAAATTACCCCGAAGGGGTTAAACATACCAGCCCCGGGCAACGCCCGGGGAGAAAATTAATTAGATAGCAGCCCTGAAGGGGCGAAACATCGGAGACATGATTTCCATGCCTCAATCATTGTCACAGATTCTCCTGCATATAGTATTTAGTACAAAAAACCATCATCAGAAATCAACTTTTGAGTATGAATTGTTGGCTTTGCAAAAAAAATATAAAATTAATTATTATGAAAAATATCTTTGGGATTAATTGTTTATATGTCGCCCTTTCAGGGCTGGATGTTTTAATTCTATACTTTACTTGTTCTCAGAACGTCAGGTCATCACTTTTATAATGCTGCCATATGCCGAGCCATTGTCAGTGATTCATCAGCAGCATCTACTATATCTTCATCATCAGAATTCATGAGTTCCCCGAGCACCTGAATTGCTTTATGTGGATTTATAGTTATTGATGCATTTATGGCCACTAGAAGCAGGTCTTTATCTACGTCGATCTCTGTGAGTATTCTTTGAATATGCGGCCAGGCTTTGGCTATTCCCCAGTTACCAGCGGCAACAATTGCATGGAATTGGATGTTTGGTATACTGCTGGTTAGTGATTCCAGAATTTCTGTTTTAAAACCATCAATATAGCACATACAGAATACTGCAGTCAGCTGCCACTTCTCATTAGCCCCTGTATACGCATAGCGGATTGCATCTTTGTGCCATTCCTGCGGTGCTCGGACACTGCCTTCCAGAATGTTTCTGCGGATATCTTCGGACAGATCTTTGTTTTGGAACAGTCGGTGAAGCATTTGTTGTATTTTATGATATGTTTCTTCAGAGATGATAATGTCATCCGGATCGTCAAACTCCATGGTAAACGCATGTTCCAGTACTGGTCCCAGAGAGATAGCGGCACTGCATCTAATTTGCTCTATTTCAGTATCATTTTGGATGATTTCTAATAGTGTCAGAGCGATTTCATCATTTATGACTATGCAATCACCTGCCAGATGCGTTGCTGAAAGGCGGTCCGATTCTTTTGCATTATAGTCTTTGAGCAGGTTAAGCAGGAATGCACCGGTTGTATCGGGCCAATTCCATGAAGGTGTGCGAATAAGAAATTCTATATTCATTTTTATACCTTTCATATTTATGGAATTTATATGTTCAGTTTAAGCAGATTGTTTATTGAAATCAAGCTTTTTCGGTTGAAAGCTGTTGTTGGATATCACTTGAAAATTTATTAATTTAAATGTTCCGGTAACATAAATATGGAGCGGAATGTACAAATGAATCTAAACTATAATTAAAGGAGTAACTGTATGAAAATGGTGTTTATTATGATGTCTCTGGTTTTTGCAGCTTCCATGATTCCATCTGAAGCAATCTGCCAGAAAACGGATGATCCGTTTCTCTGGCTTGAAGAAGTTGAAAGTGAAAAATCAATGGATTGGGTTCTGTCCCGGAATAATCAGACTGTTTCAGAGCTGAAAAAATATCCTGCTTTTGGAGAAATCAAAGCTGATATTCTTGATGTCCTTAATTCAACAGAGAGAATTGCTTATCCGTCAATCAGAGGAGAATACCTCTATAATTACTGGCAGGATGAAAAAAATCCCCGCGGAATCTGGCGGCGTACATCTATGGCTCAATATTTTAAGAACGTGCCACCATGGGAGACAGTGCTGGATATTGATGCCCTTTGTAAAAAAGAGAATGAAAAATGGGTATATAAAGGTGCTGCTTATCTCTATCCGAATAATGATCTTTGTATGTTGAATCTTTCCATAGGCGGCAGCGATGCTGTGGTGAGGCGTGAGTTTAATCTGAAGACCAAAAAATTTGTTAAAGACGGTTTCTTCATTCCAGAATCAAAGGGGCAGGTCTCATGGATAGATGAGAATACATTACTTGTTTCTACTGATTATGGTAAAGGGAGCCTCACTGAGTCCGGTTATCCCCGTATTACAAAGGTCTGGAAACGCGGTACGGAACTAAAAGATGCCACGATGTTTTATGAAGGCAGGGTCAAGGATATGGGTACCTGGGGTTTTGTCTCTAATACGCCTGAAAGACAGTATAGAGGCATTCAGAGGATGTTATCTTTTTATACATTTGAAACCTATATTGAAGAAGATAATAAATTGATCAAATTGGATCTACCCTTAGATTGTTCCTTCAGTGGTGTTTTTAAAGGTCAGATGCTTCTACAGCCAAAGAGTGACTGGACTGTGGGCGGCAATACATATCAACAGGGTGTACTGTTGAGCATCAATTATGATGCATTTTTAAAGGGCGACCGTGATTTTACTACGATTTTCACTCCGGATGAAAGGTCGAGTATTGTTTCATTCAGCACAACCAAGAATTTTCTGTTACTCAATAAGCTGACTAACGTCAAATGTGAATTGTTCAAGTACACATTTGAAAACAACAAATGGAAGAATAAATCTGTTCCTGCACCGGAATTTGGAACTATCGGTATCACTTCCACAGATCAATTCTCTGATAATTATTTCTTCACATATAATAATTTCCTCAATCCAAGTACTCTGTATTTTTCTCCGGAAAATGGGGAAATTAAAAAGATAAAGAGCCTTCCTGATTTTTTTGACGGCTCAAAGTTTCAAGTTGAGCAAATTGAAATTGCTTCCAAAGATGGCACCATGATCCCCTACTTTGTTGTATCGGCAAAGAATATCAAAAAAGATGGTTCTAATCCTACCTTGCTCTATGCCTATGGCGGTTTTGAAGTGTCAATGCAGCCGGGATATAGCGGAAAGAATGGAGTTGCATGGCTTGAGAGGGGTGGAGTGTATGTGCTGGCCAATATAAGAGGCGGCGGTGAATTTGGTCCCAAGTGGCATCAAGCCGGCCTGCTTGAGCATAGGCAGAGAGTGTTTGATGATTTCTATGCTGTATCCGAAGATCTTATTAAACGGAAAATAACCAGTCCGCGCCATCTGGGTATTATGGGTGGCAGCAATGGCGGACTTCTTGTGGGTGTTGCTTATACTCAGAGGCCGGACCTTTATAACGCCGTTGTCTGTGCCGTACCTTTGCTGGATATGAATCGCTATAATAAATTACTTGCAGGTGCCAGTTGGATGGCTGAATATGGTAATCCTGATATTCCAGAGCAATGGGAATATATCCGAAAATATTCGCCTTATCACAACCTGTTTGAATCAAAAAAATATCCTAAAGTATTGTTTACAACTACAACCAGAGACGATCGCGTACATCCTGCTCATGCCCGTAAGATGGCGGCATTAATGGAGAAAATGGGACATCCCTTCTTCTATTTTGAAAATACCGAGGGTGGACATGGTTCAGGTGTAACAAATGAACAAAAGGCTATGATGTCTGCTTTGGAATATTCTTATCTACATAAAATGCTTCAATAATTTTTTTGTACTTCGTAGTTTTATGAGAAAGATTCAATACGGAGACTGTTGAACAAAACCCGGGTGTCAATCTTTTATGACCCCGGGTGTATTTTTACAGCAAATTTCTTCGGATTAACACACGTAAAATCAACATACTGTGCTCAACTTTAGAAGTCTACGTTATCTATGGATTTTAAGAACTATTCTGCAGATGACACAGATTCTCGCAGAATGGATTACATGGGCAATAAAAGAATTAGCATGATGGAGCATGTAATTTTATTATTTATACACAATGGTCTATCGAACATCTGGAAGAACCAATATTTTTGCAGGTAAACAATAATGAAAAAAAATAGATCAATAGCAATAATTTCAGATATCCACGGAAACACACCGGCTTTTACAGCAGTTTTGGCAGATATCAAACAAAGAGAAATCGATACTATTATAAATCTCGGTGACAGCCTGTACGGGCCTTTAGACCCGAAAGGTACTTTTGATTTATTGATTGAGAATGAGCTTGTCAGCATTTCAGGGAATGAGGATAGACTAATTCTTGAGAATCTTGAATCCAAATCAGATTCATTTACCACAGAATATGTAAAGATCCAAATTGATTTCAATGTTGTGGATTGGTTAAGATCCTTATCTTTTGATATGGTTTTTGAGAATCTGATTTACTGCTGCCATGCCAGTCCCCAGTGTGACGTTACATATTTACTGGAGAATTTACAGCCCGGCCATGTGGCGATTAAAGACGAGATAGAAATTGAAGAAGTATTAAAAGATATTCCACAACACATTGTTGTATGCGGGCACAGTCATGTTTCAAAAATCGTTGAGATCGGTGACAGGCTGATCCTCAACGCCGGAAGTGTGGGCTTACCGGCGTACGATGATGAGTTGCCCATTCCGCATAAAATGGAAAACTTTGATCCGCGGGCGAGATATACAATATTGAAGTTCAACGGAGATATAACCAATATTGAGCAGATCTCTGTCGCCTATGATCATGAAGAAGCTGCAAGGATGGCCGAGAAGAACAATCGAAATGATTGGGCTGGGTGGATAAGGACAGGAAGGGTTTAATGGAAAAAATCTACCTCTTTGATTGGGGTGATACTATAATGAAGGATTTCCCGGATGAGACAGGGGCAATGCACTGCTGGCAAAAAGTTGAGGCAATGCCAAATGCCGGGAAAATGCTGAGGGAATTATCCCGGCAAGCAGATTGTTATCTGGCCACAAATGCAAAAGATTCCAGCAAAGAAGATATCATAAAAGCCCTGCAAAGGGTAGATCTGCATAATTATTTTAAAGATATTTTCTGTTTTCATGAGATTGGCTATGCAAAACCATCTACGCAATATTTTGACTCTATCGTAAAAAGATTGAATATTTCCAGGAAAGATATGGTCATGATCGGAGATAATCCTGATACTGATATCAAAGGTGCTGAAGAATACGGGATAGATTCAATTTTATATGACTATGATGATAAATACAGGGATTATCAGGGTGCCAGAATCGTTGATTTAATGGAGATTTTGAAGTAGTTTAATTGTGATTGAAAGGATTTATGTATTCACAAAATAAATTATGCATACTCCCGGAATTGGGGGGGCTGCAGCTCCAAAAAGTTACTTACAAGACTATTTCCTTTGCGCCGCATTTTCACGAGGAATATGGCCTTGGTGTTTTTTTAAAAGGATCTCAGGCAAAGTTTTACAGGCGATCGAAACACGTCTTATCTCAAGGCAGTATTTGTGTGCTCAATCCCGGTGAGATGCATCATGCCTGTTCTATTGATCAGAACGGTTGGACTTATAGAATGTTGTACATAGATGCTGCTATGGTAAAGCAGGTGTCAGGTACACAATCGGGCTATCCGTTTTTTCCGGATCTTGTTATTAATGATCCGGAATTGTTTCAAATGATTGTAAATTTGCATCTGATCCTTGAGCAACCTGAGTTTGACTTGCTTTTAAAGGAATCGAAATTCATAGATGTATTGGAACAGTTAATTCTAAGATATGCAGATGAACCACCCCGGGATTATCCCTTAATCTCATCCAGTAAACATATTAAAATGGTAAAAGAGCACCTTGATGAATATTACAACCAAAATATATCTCTGAAAACACTTTCAACGCTAACCGAATTGAGTCCATTTTATCTTCTGCGTCTGTTTAAGAAAGAGGTTGGAACCACTCCCCATGTCTATTTAACTCAGCGTAGAATTATCAAAGCCAAACAATTGTTAACAGCCGGAGATTCGCTCTGTGAAGTAGCCAATAAAACCGGTTTCGTTGATCAAAGCCATTTTACCCACCGTTTCAGAGACATCGTCGGTGTCACTCCGGGGCAGTATAATCCTCATATTTTATAATCCTTCTTAAAAATATCCTGGAAAAAGCATAAATCCAGCTGAGATTATTTGATTAAGAGCAATAATCTACAATACAAATTTATCCGAATTTTGTAATTTTATCTACCCTGAAGCATTGATGTTGTCTGTTTATCCTATTTTGCCAATATAGCTATGAGCGTTGCTGTTGGCATTTGCTTACTAATTTTCATAAAGGAAACAAGTTAATGAAAAATATCAGATTAATATTTATTCTATCAATCATTTGTGTTGTCAATTATGTATTGGCACAGGAAACGGTTGAATTGCAATTCAAGCCATTGGATTCAGACTTTATTCAGCTGATAAAGTCACTTGAGGAAATTGATCAAACAGATGACAACAAATCCATTGAGTTATGTATTAATGCCTTAAAAAAATATAAAGACCCGAACATTCGATACGATTTGATATACTGGGAATTGGCATTTCATTATGCCGGTCTTGAACAATATGATAAATGTTTTGAAATACTACAAAAGGGACAGGACGAAGGTCTTTATTATTTTATCAGGGAAGGAGATGATGCTTTCCCACCATTTTTAGAAGAGCTGGAAAAAAAAGACGGATATCGCTCATTTCTTGAAAATAATGAGCTTCTTAAGACCGAAGCCAATACTGCGTCAAAAACCGAGTACATGATTCAGCTCCCTGAGGAGTACGATAATGAAAAAGAATACCCGCTTTTTCTGGTAATGCATGGTGGTAACGGCAGTATTCCGGCTTTACAGTATAATTACATGTCTCCAAAACTTGAAAAAGAATTTATTGTTGCCTATTTCCAGGGAAGTGTTAAGCAGGGGACTAATGCGCGCAGTTTCTCCAGAGATTGGGGGAATATTATTAAAGACGGTTTTAAGCGGGTCGTTCAAAAATACGCAGTTGATACAAGTAAAGTAATCCTGGCCGGTCCCTCTGCCGGGGGTATCCGCTCTATTATTCTTGGAATGAAAAATATTATTCCGGCAAAGGGATTGCTTTTATCTTATTCTATGGCTTTCGGTTTGGATAGTTTGGATTATATTAATTCCGCGGAAAGAGGGCTGAAGATAGCCCTGCTGTGCGGGGAAAATGACATGTCCATAAAGCAGCAGAAAGAACTTGGATGCAAATTTGATAAATACGGTATTACCAACAGGTTTATAATTTTTCCAGATAAGGGGCATGAATTCCCGAATAATTGGCAGCATCATCTTGACACTTCGCTTGAATTTTTGTTTAAGGAAGATGATTCTGAAGTAAAAAATGTAGAAATTACATATATTGCCAATGAAGGTTTTCTCATTGAAACTGGCGGTAAAAAGATTCTAATCGATGCCCTGTTCGGACATAGAGAATATTCATGGTGCATGATCCCGGATACACAGACAAAGGATGCAATGCTGAACAATCAGGGCATGTTTCAAGATATCGACATTATCGCCACCACCCATGAGCATCCTGACCATGTGTACCCTCCATATGTAGTTGGCCATTTACTGAATAATCAAAAGGTAACCTATGTTTCCAGTGAACAGTCAATAGCACAACTGAAAGCATTGATGCAGTATGATGATATTGCCCGGCAAGTTGTAAACATGACACCTGACAAGCGGAGCTATAGAGATACAACAATCAGCGGGATTGATATCAGGATCTACAGAATAGCTCATGGACCGTACTGGACAGAAGATCCTACAACCGGCAAGAAAGTCAACAGACATAAAAATGTTCAAAATCTTGCTTTTCTATTTACAATTGATGGCGTTAAGATCTTTCACACCGGTGACGCAAATGAAGATTGTATTGAAGATTTTAAACGCTTCAGGCTTGACAAAGAGGAAATAGATGTCGCCCTGATCAATGGCGGATTCATGTGGGAGATGGGTTGTTCCGGAATTGATCTGATGGAACGCTATATCAAAGCAGACCATATCATTATGATGCATCTTCACAGTGATGAGTATGCATTATACAAATCCATAGCCGATAGTCTAAAAAAGAGTTTCCCCAGTATAAAAGTTTTTAAAGATAGAATGGAACGAGTTACATATTCTATTCGATAATCTGTGATTTAGCAGTCTGTCGACATTATTAAAAGGAGTTGAAATGCACAAACTTATGTGTTTGTTTGCAATACTATTCGTGTTCTCGGGGGCTGGTCATGCTCAGGAAATTGAGACAATCACGCTTGCAAATAAAATTTCAATCCTCCGGCTTCTTTGGCAACCATTAAATTCAATAAAATGAGGAACTCGATGAAACGTATAACTATTTTACTTTGCATGCTAGTAGTGCTCGGTACGTCTATCTCCCAGACCATTACCTGGAAGAAAATGGCAGATCTTCCCAAAGGATTTCGAGGCGGTGAGGCAGTATCTCTCAACAATAAAGTATACTTTTTCTCAGGCCGTGGAAGATTTAAAGCGAGCAAGTCGTTCTATCAGTTTGAACCTTCTGCCAATAGCTGGACCAAATTGGCCAATATTCCTAAACCAACAACAAATCTTGCCCTGGCAGCAGTTAAAGGAAAAATTTATGCCATTGGCGGTGATAAGTTTCTTAATGTCAACCATGTATACACACCGGAAACGGACTCATGGGAAGCACTCGCCCCAATGCCGACGGCACGTCAGCATATTGATTGCGGTAGATATGGAGAAAATATCTACATTATTGGCGGATTAACATCATGGAAAAAAATTTCCATGAAAAATGAAGTCTTTAATACAGAAACGAATAGTTGGGCAGAAATGGCTGCGATCCCGTCATTAAAAAATAATCCGGCAATTGTAACACTGGATTCTCTCATCTATGTCATTGGCGGCGGAGGCAGCGAGACCGATATCTGGGCAGAGACTGCCCGGGTTGACTGTTATAACTGCAATTCAAATACCTGGGAAAGAAAAGCAGATTTACCGTTCACGATCTTTAAACCGGGGGCGGTTGTTATTGAAGATAATATTATTGTCTTGGGTGGATTTGCCAATATTGATAGTGTTAATGAAACTGCAGAAGAAGTTTTTATTTACAACACGAAAACAGATACCTGGCAGGAATCTACTCCCATGCCGATAAAGAACATATTTTTCGGTTGCACTGCGATTGGCAATAAAATCTATGTCATTGGAGGCACACCGGGCGGACATCCGGATTGGAAATTGTATACCACTGTTTTTGAAGGTGTATTCAGCCGGGATGAGCAGTAATAATTAGGCTCTGTTGTTTCGATAGGGAATACATATTACTCACTCGATTCAACATAGATAATAAAGAAAAAAGTTCATTTTTTATACATTGGAATATTTAACGCTTGAATTAGAATTCATATCTCTATAAATTAAATGTCTTATTAAGCAGTACATGACATAAAATCCAGGGCCGTAGGTATGAATTCAAAATGCACTCACTTTAATTATTCCAGATGCGCAATTATTATTGCTTTGGCAATTGCATCACTCATTCCCAATGCAATCTTCGCCCAGTCAAACAAGCCCATTTCCATTAATACACACAATCTCTCTCAAGAATATTCAAGCAGCATAAAGCATTGGTATTATAAAATTGGAGACGATTCAACCTGGACTCAACAGAATTCGGATTCAACAAGATGGATTTCCCTCCAGGATTTCCCGCCGAGCACCCACCAGCCAGGAATACAGTGGTATCGCACTACAGTCTATTTAGAAGGCATCCAAGATGAGTATGATGTCCTGGCGATTTCTGCAGACAATATTGTCTCGGCCTTTGAACTATATTGGGATGGACAGCTCCTCTTACAAAACGGTGTGGTCGCCAATTCTCGAGAAAAGGAAATACCCGGTCGTTTAAAAAACATGATCAAACTGAAACGTGAAATGACAACACCGGGAGAGCATGTTATTGCGATTCGATTATCAAATTTCCACACAAAAATTAAACGTCCTCTGGGATATGTGAGTATTGGGTATCATTACGATTTCCTCTATAGCCATACCTATAAGGGAAGCCATTTTCTTTTTGTCGGCGGCGGATTGTTATTTGCAGGACTCTTCTGTATTGCCATGTTTTTTGCCGGCAGCCGTCATCGAGCCTATCCGCTGTTTGCCCTCTACTGTTTTATCACCCTATTTTATCAAATCTATCCGATGATCAACCTATACAATACGCTCAATATTGAATCGCTCAAATTTACTAACATAATAATTCGTTATGGCATACTCATCTCTCAACTCAGCCTGATCATCTTTTTTATCTATACATTCGAACTAAAACGAAAGCTGACCTTAGTCACTATCTCGATCGGACTAACCGTACTCGTATACTGGCTGGCAGTCTCATTCGGTTCTAATTTCTACTTTCTTTACAATGAACTGCTTCCGATCGTAGCAGGTGGCATCCTGATCTATTCCATCCAACAAAAAAAGACAGGAAGTGGCGTAGCTCTAATCGGTTTGGTCGTCTGGCGACTTTCAAAACGTCCCGATCTCTTTGCTGGATTGAGCCCGCATGCTATGTATGTATACATCATTGGTGATATCGTCCTTTTGTTTTGCATTGTGTTGGCAATCGCCCGCATCATAAATGCACAAACCATGATGCTGCAAGAAATTAAATTACGCTCGTCCCGGCTGGAAGTGGATCTCCTGAAAAAAAACATCCAGCCTCACTTCATTTTAAATACATTACAATCGATCATGAGTTGGATTAAAAAGAAGCCGGAAAACGCTTTCCAATTAATTGAGGCGTTGGCTGAAGAATTCAAAATGATCAATCGCATCTCTGATAAGAAGACTATCCCCCTGCATCAGGAAATTGAATTATGTAATACGCATCTGAAAATCATGGGCTTTCGTATGGGTTCAAACTACGAACTTGTCTCTGACGGATTATGTGATGATGAACCGGTTCCCCCCATGATATTCCATACACTGATTGAAAATGCCCTGACGCACTCTTTTAAAACGCAAGAGAGCGGTTCAATCAAGTTGTCATGTGAGCGGAAAAAACAAGCGACGACTTATCACCTGACGAATAATGGATCCCGTCTAAAAGAGGTGGCCAAAAAGTCATCCGCTGAAATACAGGAAGGGATGGGTCTCAAATACATTAAAGCCCGTTTACAGGAAAGTTTCCCCGGCAAATGGAAACTGGACTACACTCTCGATAATGACCAATGGAATGTGATGATCGTCATCGTACACTAATCGACCCAACTGGATGTTGTACACCTGGACTAACTGCCCATGAGAATTTTAATCGTTGAAGATGAATATCCAACCGCTGAATACACACAGC
>JAGLOF010000167.1 GCA_023139105.1 bacterium | reverse complement strand
AAATGATATATTTATTTTAAGTGAATAGTAGGTCGTAAAATTCAAGCATAAGATCTTGGGGGTTTTAATATGGGAGGTAATATGAATAATATGTTTTCTTCGGGTTTTTTTTAATCTTTGTGGGCAAGCTCAACCTGGTTAAAGTTTAAATTCAATTAAGAATGAACTTTTTTAAAAACAGGAGTACAAAATGACAGGCATCAAAGACATCAAAATGAAGCCCAAACTTGTAGGCGGGTTTCTTTTGGCCGGAATTATCCCTTTGCTTATCATAACATTGATTGTGGCCAATAAAACCAAAGAGGCAATGGTACATGACGCATTCAACAATCTAGAAGCTGTGCAAGCCATCAAAAAGAGTCAGATTGAGAATTTTTTCAAGGAACGTAAAGGTGATGCAGAAGTTGTCGCTTATGGCAGTGATGCTGGTGGTATGTTTAAGGAGATGAAAGCCTATCATGATTTCATGAAGACAGATCATGATGGGCCGTTAGACGTATCTACACCTGAGTACAGATCAATCTGCAATAATATTTTTGGCAAGCGTCTGGAAAATTTTAATGAAGCTTATGGGTATTATGATACATTTGTAATATGCTGGCCCCATGGGCATGTACTCTACTCAGTAGCAAAAGAAGGTGATCTGGGTGCCAATTTGGGTGCTGGTCCTCTGCGCAATAGTCCTCTTGGTCATTTGTGGAATAATATAGTTAAAGACCTTTCTACTTCGTTTCAGGATTTTGAACCCTATGCTCCTTCCAATAATGAACCTTGTTCATTTGTAGGAACACCAATAAAGGATGAAAACGGGAAAAATATTGCTGTATTTGCCCTACAGATTTCTCTGGATGCAATTAATGCCATTATGCAGGAGCGCAGCGGTATGGGTGAATCCGGTGAAACCTATTTGGTAGGCCCTGATAAACTCATGCGCTCGGATTCCTATGTTGATAAAAGCGGTAATCATTCGGTGAAAGCATCATTTGCCGGAACTGTTCAGTCAAATGGTGTTGATACCAGGGCCACTCAGGAGGCTCTTGCCGGAAGAACTGGTCAGGAGATTATTTTAGACTACCATGGTAATCCTGTTCTTTCTGTGTACAGTCCAGTTGATATTTTAGGCACCAGATGGGCCATTATAGCTGAAATTGATGAAGCAGAGATTATGGGTCCCATCAATGCGTTGGTTAAAAGTATAATTGTCATTGGAGTGATCATTGCTCTTGTAGTAGGACTAGTGGGTTTCCTTATGGCAGTCACTATTACCAAACCAATTATTCAAGGTGTTGAATTTGCACAGATTGTGGCAGATGGAGATCTTACAGCCACAGTAGATGTAAATCAGAAGGATGAAATCGGACAGTTGGCAGATGCCTTAAAGGATATGGTTATACGGCTCAGGGATGTGGTTGGAGATGTTAAAACAGCCACAGGCAATGTTGCATCGGGCAGCGAGGAGCTGAGCTCCAGCAGTCAGGAGATGAGCCAGGGTGCTACAGAACAAGCTGCTGCTGCAGAAGAGGCTTCATCATCTATGGAACAGATGGCTTCAAACATTCAGCAGAATGCAGACAATGCACAGCAGACAGAGAAGATAGCTGTTAAAGCTGCCATAGATGCCAAAGAGAGTGGCTCTGCAGTTCAGCAGGCAGCCTCTGCCATGACCAATATTGCAGAGAAGATCTCAATCATCCAGGAGATTGCCAGGAACACCAATATGCTGGCATTGAATGCCGCTATTGAGGCAGCCCGGGCTGGTGAACAGGGCAAAGGTTTTGCTGTGGTTGCCGCAGAAGTTAGAAAATTGGCTGAACGTTCACAGAAAGCGGCGGGTGAGATTGCAGAGCTTTCTTCATCCAGTGTTGAAGTTGCACAGAATGCCGGTGCTATGCTTGATAAGCTTGTACCGGATATAGAGCGTACGGCAGAGCTTGTTCAGGAGATCAACGCATCCAGTAATGAACAGCGTACTGGTGTTGAACAGGTCAATAAAGCCATTCAGCAGTTGGATCAGGTTATCCAGCAGAATGCATCCTCCTCAGAGGAGATGGCAGCAACCAGTGAAGAACTCTCCAGTCAGGCTCAGCAGCTGCAGGCTGCTATTGAGTTTTTCAGAGTAGATGGTAATGGACAGCGCAGTCACTATACGCAACCTGCTCCTACTTTGAACAAGGTTCATTCCAATGGTAATGGGGCTGTAAAAGCTATTACTCATAAAGTGCATAAAACAGAGCCTGCAGGCGTTGCTATTGACATGGGAGAGAATGGTGCCTCTAAAGATGCACATGATAATGAGTTTGAGACGTTCTAGGCAGTTGTTTCGGTCACTGTCTGCTTACACCCCATAATAAGCGGACTCTCAATCTTAATTTAGGAGTTTATCATGAGCGTTGAAAGCATACATAATACGCAGCAGTATTTGACCTTTTCTCTGGATCAGGAACTGTATGCCCTGGATATCACACAGGTGCAATCTGTGCTGGATTTTGAGAAAGTAACCAAGGTGCCCAGGACACCGGAGTTTATGCGCGGAGTTATTAATTTGCGTGGAAGTGTGGTGCCTATTACAGATTTAAAGCAGAAATTCGGTATGGGTATGACAGAGCAAACAGTTGACTCATGTATTATCATTGTTGAAGTATTGGTAGATGATGAGGTCACTGTACTGGGAGCTCTGGCAGATTCGGTTCAGGAGGTGATTGACCTGGATCCTGAAAATATAGAACCTGCTCCAAAGATTGGAACGCGACTCAATACAGAGTTTATCAAAGGTATGGGTAAACGGGGAGATAACTTTATTATCCTGCTGGATCTGGAGAAAATTTTTTCTGTAGATGAATTGCAGATGGCCCAAAATATGAGTGATGTTCCAATTGAAGAGGGAAAAGCAGTATCAGTTAAGAAAACATCCAAACCTTCTGCAAAGAAAAAAAAGATGATGGCAGAAGAGGTAGTGTAAACTTTATTAGAAGGACATCACAATGGCATCGAGAGCAGTTTCTCATAAAAATACTTTAGGACAAACTTTTGATTATTCAAGTTTAAAATTATCTGATGCAGCTTTCAAACGCATAGGTGATTTTATCTATCAAAATGTGGGAATAAAACTGCCGCCGGTCAAAAAAACAATGATTCAGGCACGTCTGCAGAAAAGATTACGCCATTTAAGCCTGACTACTTATGAAGCCTATTGTGATTTTGTGTTTAGTGATCAGGGCCAGTGGGAACGGACGCATATGATAGATGTCATTACTACAAATAAAACTGACTTCTTTCGCGAACCCGCCCACTTTGATCATCTATTTGATGTTGCAATTCCCGACTTGCTTAAGAAGGAATTAATAGATGCACGCCAGCCGCTTAATGTTTGGAGTGCCGGATGTTCATCTGGAGAGGAACCCTATACACTGGCTATGCTGCTGAGTGATTCATGTGTATTGAAACCTGATCTGAATTTTAATATTCTGGCTACAGACATATCCACAAGGATTCTTGAAAAAGCAAGGAAGGGCATTTATGCAGAAGAAAAAATTGCACCTGTTCCCATGGATTTAAAAAAGAAATATCTACTCAGAAGTAAAGACAGGACGCGTAAACAAGTAAGAATTATACCTGAATTAAGACACCGTGTAAGGTTTATGCAGGTGAATTTTATGGAGGATGATTTCGGTGTCCGGCAAAAGATGCATATTATTTTCTGCCGTAATGTCATTATCTATTTTGACAGACAAACCCAGCAGCGTATTGTCGGAAAATTATTATCTCATTTGAAGCGGAGTGGGTATCTCTATCTTGGGCATTCAGAGACGCTGCATGGCCTCAATCTGCCCGTTTCAACTGTTGCACCAACAGTTTATCAGAAGATTGCAGAGGAGTAATTATGTCCGGAAATTTAAAACAAATCCGTGTTCTGATAGTAGATGATTCCGCCGTTGTCCGGCAAACTCTGAAACAAGTATTGGAATCAGATTCAAAGATCACAGTTGTTGGTACAGCGGCTGATCCTTACTATGCTGTAGATAAAATAAAGAATGACAAACCGGATGTAATCACGCTTGATGTTGAAATGCCTAAAATGGATGGGCTGACATTTTTAAAAAAAATAATGTCTCAACATCCAATTCCAGTAATTATGGTTTCAAGTTTGACAGAGAAAGGTTCAGAGACAGCTTTAAAAGCACTTGAATATGGAGCTGTCGATATCATTACCAAACCGAAGCTCGGAACAAAAGATTTCATTACAGAGTCTACAATTCGTATCTGTGATGCTGTTAAGGCTGCTGCTTCAGCGCGGTTGGATCGAATAAAAAAAATGCATGATATAGTCCCCAAGCTTAGTGCTGATGTAGTTATTGCCGGACGGACATCCTCTGCTATGATTCAAACAACTGAGAAAATAGTGGCTGTGGGAGCCTCTACAGGCGGTACGGAAGCACTCCGGATTTTTCTTCAATCTCTGCCTCATGATTCACCGGGAATTGCCATTGTTCAGCATATGCCGGAAAATTTCACCAAGGCATTTGCATCACGGTTAAATGATCTATGTAAAGTAACAGTGAAAGAGGCTGAGAATAGAGATAGACTCTTGCGCGGCCATGCCTTTATTGCACCGGGTAATAAACATCTGCTGATTAAACGCAGTGGGGCAAATTATTATGTTGAGGTAAGAGAAGGCCCTTTGGTCAACCGCCACCGTCCGTCGGTTGATGTTTTATTTCGTTCAGCCGCTCGTTATGCAGGGAAGAATGCCATAGGCATTATTATGACCGGCATGGGAGATGACGGAGCCAAAGGGATGTTGGAGATGAAAAATGCCGGTGCCAGAACAATCGCACAGGATGAATCCAGCTGTGTCGTATTTGGAATGCCCAAAGAGGCCATTGCACTGGGAGCAGCTGAAAGGATTGTGACTTTGTCACAAATACATAATAACATGTTTGCTATGTTGTAAATTGGAAGAAAGAGAGTTTTCTTATGTTGAATATCAGTGATACACAGCTGCTCAAACAATTGAAACAGCGGTTTGATGAGAATAGTCAAAATTTGCTGGAACTTAAGAGGGCAAGTGAAGCACTGAAAAAGATGAATGATAAACTGGTTGTATCAGAGGCAATGAAAAGTGATTTCCTTTCCAATATCAGAAATGAAATTAATAATCCTCTTACAGTAATTCTAGGTTTGTCACAGACGCTTTATCAGGAAGGATATAAAACTGATGAAGCTGTATCTTCGATGGGGCAAATTATTTTTAAAGAAGCTTGGGACCTTGATTTTCAATTAAGAACCATTTTTGCTGCTGCAGAGATAGAGGCAGGTGAAGCACGCGTACATATCTCAGAAGTTGATATAGAAGTCTCCATGAAAAGATTGATCAATTCATTTCAATCACGTTTGGATGAAAAATCAATGAAAATCAATTTGAATATGCTGATGTCATCAATTGAACTGAAATTCATAACTGATTCTGAGAAATTACAACTGATTATGTCTAATCTATTATCTAATGCCATTGAATTTGGATATTCGAATTCAAACATTGACATTGAAATTTCTAATGCAAATAATGAACTTCTTTTATCCATAACAAATAAGGGCGCTGAAATTAAAGAGGAGGATTATGGCCGTATTTTTGACAGATTTGTTCAATTGGATACTGGACTAACAAAAGCTTACAAAGGGCATGGACTTGGTCTTGCCGTTGTAAAGGGAGCTACAGAGTTACTTGAAGGTAGTTTAAGTGTTAAAAGCAATAGTGACGGCCATACTATTTTCAGTATATGTATTCCCGAATTGAAATCAGATGAAGAAAAGTTGCCATTCTCTGAAGATGGTAATGAAATGATTTTCTAATATGAATACTGAAAAACATTACCTGCATGCAGGCACTTTGTTTGTTCATCCTGAGCCGCATATAGTTACAACAGTATTGGGCTCATGTATATCAATTTGTCTATGGGACCAAATGCTTGGTTTTGGCGGTATCAATCATTATCAACTGCCTTTATGGAATGGTGAAGGCCTGGCATCACCCAAATACGGTAATGTGGCAATTAATCAGTTAATAAAAAAAATGAATAATCTTGGAAGCAAGAACCATAATCTTCATGCAAAAATATTTGGTGGCGGTGCTGTAATACAAAGTGGCACAAATTCACATTTCAATGTAGGCAAACAGAACATTGAAATTGCATGGGATTTATTAGAGTCTGAGAAAATTAATGTTGTTGCATCAGATGTGGGTGGCAAAGTAGGGAGGCGACTTATTTTTTCAACTGATACAGGGAAAGTCCGGCTGAAACGGTTCGAATCAAAATTGACTGTTAATAAATAGCTTCGGATTGATAACCTGCCCCGTAAGTGTTAGCGAGTTATTATTCTCAATACATGTGCAAAAAGAGAATTGGAATTGAGATGATGAAAGATAAAATTCAAATATTTATAGTTGAAGATGAATTAATAATAGCTAGAGAATGCACTGCAATCTTGGATGTATTGGGGTATGATGTATGTGGAATAGAAAAAAAAGGTGAAAAAGCTGTACAACAGATTTTAAAAATACAGCCTGATATTGTGTTAATGGACATCACATTAGTAGGTGATATGGATGGAATAGAAGCTGCCGCATTAATTCAGAAGTCAATGGCGGTTCCAATTATCTTTGTAACATGCCACTCAGATGATATGACTCTAACCCGTGTTAAATGCCAGAATGCTTATGGATTTGTAATAAAACCATTTGATGTGAAAGAGTTAAGATCTACTATTGAGATGGCATTATTCAGATTTGAGATGGAGTTGAAGCTCCGGGAGAGTGAAAAAAGACTTCAACTGACAGTTGAGGGTACAGGTGCAGGAATATGGGACTGGGTTGTACAATCTGATCAAATAACCTTAAATCATCAGTGGGCTGAAATGATTGGCTACAAAATAGATGAATTAGCACCGGTCAATATGAAAACATGGATGGCACACTGCCACCCGGATGATTGTGAACGCGTAAAATCGGAGATTGGAAAACATCTTGCCGGTGATACGGATAAATTGGACCATGAGTATAGAATAAAACATAAAGAAGGTTATTATATATGGGTGCATGATCAGGGTAAAGTAGTACAATGGAGTGCCGAAGGATTACCGTTACGCATGAGTGGTACTCACATGGATATATCTGTACACAAGAAAGCTCAGGAAGAAAAAGAAGAGCAGACAAATATACTTACTACTATATTTGAAAGTGCACCTTATATATTGGCTCTTGTAAATACGCAAGGTCGCATAGAGAATATCAACCATAAAGGCGTTATTGCATCGGGTAGGGATAAACAGAGCCTTTTAGGGTGTTTGGGCGGTGATGTTTTTAATTGTTTAAACTCTTTTGTAGGTGAGGGATGCGGTAAGACTGCCGATTGTTTACACTGTCCTGTGCGGACATCTGTTGAATTTACTTTTCAGACCGGCAATCCCAATGAAGATAAAGAAGGCCGGATGGTATTTATTCAAGAGGGTCAAAATATTACTCATGATTTACTTATTTCAACAGCACTGGTGAATACCAATCTAAAAAAATATGTTCTACTGACTATTGCAGACATTACTGACAGAAAACGTGCAGAAAAGGCAGTAAAAGAATCAGAAATAAACTACAGGTCTTTATATAATCATATAGCTGATCCAATTGTTATTTTTAATAAAAAAACCAATAATATTCTTGACTGCAATCAATCCTTAATACGTCGTTATGGTTATACTTTTGATGAATTGATCAACATGACACCCATTGAGCTTCATATATTGGATGAAAGGCTAAAAGTTGAGAAAAGAATAAAAATTATTAACAAGCGACCAGAAAAAGAGATTTCCACACATTCATACACTCACTTAACAAAACAGGGTGAAGAATTGTTTGTTGATATTCATACATCAGAAGTAATCTATAAAGGGCAAGAGGCATGGATCAGCATTATTCGGGATGTCACTGAGAAAAAAAAGGCTGAAAAAGTACTCCAGAAAAGCAGGGAACGACAGGATATGGCCATGTCAGTAGCCAATGACGGATTATGGGACTGGAATTTGAGTGCTGACACACTATACTTTGATCCGCGCTATTATACGATGGCCGGGTATGAACCTGATGAATTCCCAATGGTTTTTAATGAATGGGAACGTCGAGTTCACCCGGAAGATCTTGAACAGACATCACAAGCTATTCAGACATGCCTGGCCGGGAAAACTTCTTTATATGATAGTGAATTTCGATTCAGAAGAAAAAATAATAAGTGGATGTGGATACGTGCCAGAGGAAAAATTATGACTTTTGATGAGCAGGGAGCACCTGCACGGATGGTAGGTACACATTCTGATATTTCAGATAAAAAAAGAGTTGAGCAGGAATTAATTAAGGCTACAGAGACAGCCATGGCAGCCAGTAAGGCTAAAAGTGAATTTCTAGCTAATATGAGCCATGAAATTCGTAC
>JAGLOF010000166.1 GCA_023139105.1 bacterium | reverse complement strand
CGGGATGGAACTCCTCGCAAAGACAAGCATTTTGGGTGATGCCTACCTGCATACTTTTTTTACATTTATCTTTTGGAATTTAAACTTTATATCTCTCTAAATACCGCTATTGCCTTATCTATACCTTCATCATCCACATCCAGATGCGTAACAGCACGCAGCATCTTTGGCCCTAAGGCAAACATTAATACGCCCCGCTTCTCAAGCTGCAATGACATGTCTTCTGCACTCATATCGTCTCGTGTTACGCTCATAATAATGATATTTGTCTCAACTGAATTCATATCAACAGATATGCCATCTATTTTATCTACAGCCTCTGCCAGGCGTCTGGCCCGCACATGATCTTCCGAAAGCCTGTCCATATGATGACGAATTGCATAAAGAGCTCCGGCACCAATTATACCTGACTGACGCATACCGCCGCCAAATATTTTTCTTGCACGGTGTGCTTTTTCAATAAAAACGTGATCCCCTACAATAATCGACCCTACCGGCGCACCTAATCCTTTGGAAAAGCAAAGACTAACCGAATCAAAAGGTGCTGCCCATTCGGCTAAAGGAATGCCTGATGCCACTGCCGCATTCCATAGCCTGGCACCATCCAAATGCATTTTTACACCGTGAGAGTCAGCCAGCGTCCTTATGGCCTTAATCTCAGCCAATGGATAGATACGTCCACCGCCTCTATTTAGTGTATTCTCAATGCAAATTAATGATGTCGGCGGGAAATGAATATTATCCGGACGTATGGCCGCCTCAATTTGAGCTGCCGACATTATTCCGCCCCTGCCCGGTAATGTTCGCAGTTGCACTCCTGAGAGCAGTGCAGGAGCACCGGACTCATAATAAAATAAATGTGCGTTTTCATCAACAATTACTTCCTGCCCGCGTTGTGTGTGCGCATAGATAGCAGCCTGGTTACCCATATGCCCTGAGGGCACAAAGAGCCCGGCTTCCTTCCCCAGCATTGCAGCAGTCTCATCTTGAAGCCTATTTATTGTCGGGTCTTCATTAAAAATATCATCACCTACTTCAGCTGAAGCCATTGCCTTACGCATTGCAGGTGTCGGTTTTGTAAAAGTATCACTTCTCAGGTCAACAATCATTATATGCTCCTTGGTTGAGAGTGCCTGGCTACGGGCCAGGTATAATAAAGGCTAATTCCATAGCAGATTAATCGAATATGAAAGTAAATATACAAATGATAAAGATCACAATCAACCCTGTAGACTCTTGAAAAACCCCGGGTGTAGCTTTTTATTGCCATATTAGACGCTTGACACTGGCCCCGACATTAAGTAACTTTAAAACATTCTCGCTCAACCAATAATCCGGAGAACCAAATGGAATTACAATTTCACGGTGCCGCTCAAACTGTAACCGGTTCAATGCATTTAGTAACAGTAAATGGAAAAAACATTCTACTTGATTGCGGTCTTTTCCAGGGCAAACGTTTTGAAGCGATTGAACGCAATAAAAACCTGGCATTTGATCCAACGCAAATTGATCATGTTATTCTGTCACACGCTCATATTGATCACTCCGGCAACCTTCCGTTGCTGGTCAAAGGTGGGTTCAAAGGCAACATCTTTTGTACTCATGCAACTCAGGACCTGGCGAATATAATGCTGCGTGATTCGGCCCATATCCAGGAAAAGGATGCTGAGTTTGCCACCAAGATCAATGCAAAAAAAGGCAAGCCACCCTTTGACCCTCTATACGTTATGAAAGATGCAGAGGCCTGCATAAGCCAGTTTGTAGGACTGGGCTATGAGCGTCCTTTTTTTGTGACTCCTGAAATTCAATTAACTTTTGTGGATGCCGGACACATTTTAGGCTCGGCCATTGTAATATTGGATATTAATGATGAAGGCACACAAAAAAGACTGGTATATACCGGAGATCTCGGTCGAAAGGATCTACCTATCATAAAAGATCCTGTTCAGATATCAGAAACAGATTACTTTATTACAGAATCAACATACGGCAATCGGGAACATGCTCCGATTCATGATATGAAGGATGAAGTCCAACGTATTGTAAGTGAAACAATTGCCAAAGGTGGTAAAATTATTGTACCGGCTTTTTCTGTAGGCAGGACACAAGAGCTTGTGTATGTGTTACATGAATTGGTCAACGAAGGCAAGCTGCCTGAGATACCTATATATGTAGACAGCCCTCTCTCTGTAAATATCACCGAAGTCTTTCGTCTTCACACAGAATGTTTTGATGATGAGACCCGCAATGCTTTTATAAACAATCATCAGGATCCTTTTGGATTTTACAGACTAAATTATGTGCGTCATGTGGAAGAGTCGCGCAAGTTGAATGAAATGATCGAACCGTGTATGATCATCTCAGCTTCCGGTATGTGTGAAGCTGGCCGCATTCTGCATCATTTGAGAAATAATGTCCAGAATCCCAATAATACCATTCTTGTAGTGGGATATATGGCTGAAAATACCATGGGCAGACGTATTGTTGAAAAACGGAGTAAAATAAAAATATTCGGAGAAGAACATCCGTTAAAGGCAACTGTAGAAATAATGGATGGTTTCAGTGCCCATGCAGGACGCAATGAACTGCTTGAATACTTCAACGGATTAAATAAAAAACGGCTCAAACAGGTCTTTATTGTCCATGGTGAGCCGTCATCAAGTAATGCGCTTGCTCAGGGGATGAAGGATACTGGATTTACCGATGTTAATGTCCCCGAACGTGGCCAGAAATTTATACTATAAAATAGCTATTTTAAATATTTACGATAATTCTCTGCATGACCGGGATCAATCAGAATCATCTTCTCAATGATTTTGCGGTCCCGGTCAAAGAGATCCAGACACTCCATATAATGTGCTTGCAGAAAATTAATTGCAGACTCCTGACGTGGGTTGTCGGTAACAGCTTCATGAAGCAGATCAAGAGCCCCGGCACAATAGCGTTGAGCTGTAGAATCAACCTCTCCGGCATAAGACATTCCAAGAAAAAAGAGATCCTTTGCTTTCCTGAAGGATATATTAGATCTGCTTAAAATGTATTCAATATCCTCACTTCTCTCTTCCCAACCATATGCAAATGTGGCATCAAACTTGGCCTGAGTTACCAATAACCGGGCTTTATTATAATATGGTGTACCCATAAGTTGCCCCATTTTATCGTATTCCCACGCCAGTACCAAATAGATATAATAATTTATGAAACCCAGCATTGGATCATAGGAATTTTCATCATGAATCAAAGCTGTTCCATCCTGATAAGGAAAGCGCCAGTACTTATCTCCATACTGCAGGTCTTCACCGTTACTTATCATAAAACTTCCGGAGTAACGTGGTTCATAGCTTACACTTTTATCTTGTAGAATAATCTGGATTTTCACAGGAATGGGTTCATCCAGATACTCTCCTGTCCAATCGTAATCATTAACATAAACTTCCAACTCTTCAGCCAGATTTCTCAACTTCTCCTGTTTCTCCAATGGAAGGCGTTCAAGCCGCAGAGTTATATCGCTCTTTATCTGCTGAGCCATAATCGACGGGCATAGCGACATTATCAATATAATCAGCATAATATTGATAATTTTCAATTTTCTACTTACAATCATTTCAAGAACCTCCACCATTTCTGTTGAATTGTTCTGTAATATGTCCAAAATTTCAGATAAAGTCAAGAAGCTTCCTAAAAGATATTTGTGAATCATAGCCGCTTGATCTGTAAAAAAAAGCAGAATATATTGTCTTAACAATAATCATTCAATATTTATGCTCCACACTACACAATAAAAGGTATATCATTGAATAAAATGCTACAAAGCCACAAATGGTTCCTGAAGTGTCAAACGTGCTACATAATTTTTATAATAATTTTATCTATGCCAGCTTCAAGCAACTGCCAGATGGCTGATATTCTGGGCGATCTGGCTCCTTTACATCTTGCTTGTTCTTCTGTGTTGTTTGAATCTGAGAGCAACGCCGATGTTATTAGCATGAATCCCGCACTGCTATCCGGAAGTACTTCGCTGTCCCTAAATGCGTGGATCTGCATGCCATGGGGTTTAAAAAAACTATCTATAGTTGGTGCCGGTGTGAGTAAAAGTTGGCAAACCGGTAGATTCGCCATGCTTTTTCATGCAGCAAATCATCCACTTTACTCTGAAAAAGTGGTCTGGACAGGAGCAAGCATCTCCCTTGGTGCCTTGGGAAATCTTGGATTTGCTGTAGCATTAGCAACACAGAATGTGACACATCACTCACTAAAAAAGACAGGCATATGTAACATTGGCTATACAATTGAGATACCTCATTTTATGCAACTGCATATCTGCATGCAAAGACTCTTGGCACAAAACAGCTCAAACCAACATCAATGCGCATTTTCATTCGGTAGTTCAATGAAGATAGCATCGTCATTTTCAATAGCATGCATAGCCCGTAAATCTCAATTTCATCCTTTGACATTTAGCTTAGCTCTGTATCAAGACCTACAATCGGCAATACGCCTGTATTGTGGTTTCTCACATGAAACTGACTCAATACATTTTGGAGTGATGATTTCAAACAAAAAAATACAATATCAGACAGCGGCAGCATGGCACAATACATTGGGAATGATCCAATCGACAGGTATAAAATGGATACACTAATAATCTGTCATATGGATGTAATTTACAGAATGATCAAGATACTCCTTGTGTATGCCTGCTTAAATGCTTCAATTCTGTTTGCACAAACATCATATGAAGAGCAATTAGTGGAAGGCTTGAATACAGAAGAGGCTGAATTAATGCTGGAACTGCTGGAGGATCTGAAAGAACATCCTGTTAATCTAAATACAGTATATAAAAGCCGTCTGCAGTCTCTTCCTTTTATATATCCTTTTGAAGCACGTGGAATCATTGAAAATCGTCGGCAATTTGGTCCTTTCCACAATTGGAAAAGTTTTCTGAAACGCTGCTCACTTGATCCTTTTAAATGGAGATGGCTTCAAGCGTATTTCACAATCAAATATAGTGCTGCTAAACAAAAACATGGATCATTTTCAATATTCGGGCACAGCCGCTTCCCGGAGGCAAGAGCATACAAAATTGATAAATACAAAGGTAATACCTGGCAGAACCGGATTAGACTGAAGTATAGGCACTCCCAGCGGTTTCAATTGAAATGGAGCCTGGAAAAAGATGCAGGAGAAACCGGTATGCCAGATCATAATGCCGGATTTATCGAATACAAAATACCCGCTTCATCAACACGACTGGTCCTGGGACATATGCAGATGGAGACCGGACATGGAATGACATCATGGAGTTCATACGGAGCGTATCCAGGAGCTAATCCGATAATTCCGGTATTACGTAAGAGTCGTGGGCTCAGAGCTTATGCAGGAAATAATGAAAATAATTCTTTAAGAGGATTGGGGCTGCAATGGAATCAGGCACACCTGAGATATCTCTTTATTTTGTCTGAGCATGCACGAGATGCTTCTATCAATGAAAAAGGGAACGCAATATCATGGCCGGAATCAGGTTATCATCGCAGTCTTTCCGAAAAAGAAAAAAAAGATCAGCAGAAAATCTCCTATATAGGTGGATCTTTGGCATGGCAGGGCAATCACTCTCTTCTGGAATTATCCGGCTGGAAAACCAAATATAAACCGGCTTTCATGCCAAAGGAAAAGGAGAGTATTGATTACAGGTGGAGAGGCACTGACAATCATGCTGCTGGTCTGGCTGCAGAATTGTGTATTGGGCAAATGTACTTAAATGGAGAATACTGCCGGACAAAATCCGGTGGCAGCGGTATGATTGCCACTCTTCATCGAGAAACAGCCAGGCTTAAATCTGTTGTAACCATTTACTCTGCAACAGCAAATTTCCATAATCCATACAGCAATATCCTGGGAGAAGCAGAATTTAAAAATCGTAAGGGCATCTATATAGGATTCATTCTTCAACATAAACAGAAAAGTAAAATAAGCTGCTATGCCGAAAGCTACCGTCACCCGTGGAAAACAGCAACACTGCCATCGACTTCACACAGATATCGTGTTTTCATTCAATGGCATTCACAACTAATTAATAAATTTGAGCTTACGTTCCGCTTTCAAGTAAAAAAGATTCCGGGTATCAACTATATCAACACTTGTTATGGCAGCATTAAAGAGATGCAACAACAACTACGATATCAATATCAGGCACAATGTGTATACAGGGCCACAAGAACATATAGATTCAAGCTGAAATTTAAATATAATTATTTAACGACACCACTTTCTGTATTGACAGAACAGTATAGATACAATTCTGACAGGGGCTGGTTTGTATCACAGGAACTATTATTAAAAAAACGTTCCTTCAGATTTAAGACACTCTTAACAAGGTATAATACAGATTCATACAACGTCAGAATTAATTACTTCACACCGGCTTTACGAGGACAATGGGCCAGTGTATTTGCCTATGGAAATGGCCAATCTATCATACAAACAATAAAATATTCATTCAAAAAAAAATTAACATTCGGATTGAGAGTGGCCTGGAGCCGCCGTCTTGATCAAGACCACTGGGGAAGCGGTATCGACAGAATAAATGACAGAGATAAATTTGAACTTTCCGCCGCTATTCACTACATACTGTAAAAGAATATCACAGATGTTCAATTCAGTGCTATTTTCGGTTGATTTGTTCAAGCCAAATGATTACATTAATCACTCTGTACTATGGTTAAAAACAAAAGATATGGCATTTGATAAAATCATATGCCTGAAGGAATATTAAACTACTGTAACATCGAACGAGGTGAATTTCATGGGAAGAAGCAAAAGTAAACAAAAAAGAAAAAGCATTCAATTAAAACGTAAACGCAAATCCTGGCTGAGACGTAAACTGGGACCAAAACCCGCAGTCGTACATGCACACCCTGAAGCTAAAGTTGAAAAAGCTGCTCCAAAGAAAAAGGCAGCAACCCAAAAAGCAACTACTGCTTAAGTGTGAATACTCAGATGATACCGAGAAATATAGTGCCACTATATCGATGGGGGTATTCCTCTATCTTTATTTTACTAATTCTATTATCCGGTTGTCAAAAATCATCGAATATACAACCCGAGACAATGATACCCGGTTACAAAGCATCTCTTGAATTTGAAGATACTTTTAATACGGATTTATCCGACTGGATTATAGAAGGTAATGCCTCGGTAACTATTGATAGCAACGGACAATTATCAGTTCACTGTACCGAAGAAAATCAAAATGCAATAATCTGGACAAAGAGACAATTTGAGGGTAGTTTTCAAGTAGAATATGAAATTGATTTCCCTCAAACAAATGGTCTGGCCAGTATATTAATCTGTGCAGAATCAATAGACGACATCGCTCTTGATAATATCAAAAATTCCGGTAATAGTATTGAAATCAGTTCCAGTATGCAAAATTACCAGATATACTATCATGGCTTTTCAGCCGATGGTGAACATGATTATGGAAGCCAGATAAGAAAGAATCCCGGGCATTATTTACTACTGAAATCTCCGGTAGATCCGTGCAAAGAAAATCGCTTCTATCTAATTGATGTAGCCAAAACCGGTAATCGAATACAATTCTTTGTTGACAATGAAAAAATCCATGACCTCCGTGACAGAGGGGGTTTCTCTGAATCTTTGAAAAAAGGACATATTGGATTCCTTATTCATGGTGGACAAGGTTTCAAAACATTCATTAATAATGTTAGAGTATTTAAACTGAGTCCACGATAATCTGAAGTATTAGGCGGTCCACGTCATATGCTTTAAATTATCCTTTTCCAACTGCAAAAATATAGTCTGTATATACAATTGATTCCCTAGCTTCACCGTTAAACCACATTACTTCTAACTATGTAAGGAGGCCAGCATGGCCCGTGTTAGACCATTTCGCGGCATGCGTCCGGTGCCGGATAAAATTGCACAAGTGGCGTCTCCGCCTTATGATGTTCTAAACTCTGCCGAAGCCCGTATAAAGGTAAAAGGCAATCCCGTATCATTTCTACATATAGTAAAACCGGAGATCGATCTTCCTGAAGAAATTGATCTCCATGATCCAAAGGTCTATGCCAAAGCCGGAGAGAACCTTCGAAAATTTATTAGCGACGGTGTCATGCGTCAGGATGATGTCCCTTGTTATTATGTATACAAATTACGTATGGGCGATCATGAACAAGTTGGTATAGTTGTAGCAGCATCTGCCGAAGAATATGAGCAAGACCTCATAAAAAAGCATGAATTCACAAGACCGGACAAAGAAAATGATCGTATGACACATATCGACAGCCTAAACGCTCAATGTGGTCCTGTCTTCCTCACCTACCGTGCCGATGCCAAGATTGATACGCTTATATCAAAAGCAATGCAAGAGGAACCGGTATATGATTTTACAGGTGATTATGATGTTCAGCATACCTTGTACATTATCTCTAATGCCGATGAAGTTGAGGCGATTCGCAAGGCATTTGAAGCAGTACCTGCTTTATATGTCGCCGACGGCCACCACCGTTCCGCAGCCGGGACACGCGTAGCCAAGGCACGCCGAGAGGCCAATGCCAATCATACCGGTGAGGAAGAATATAACTTCTGGCTGGCTGTAATATTCCCGGATAATCAAATGAAAATTCTTGATTACAACCGTGTTGTACAGGACTTAAATGGCAATACAAAAGAACAGTTCATATCCAGGATTGAAGAAAAATTTACAGTAACAGCTTATAATCCATCTTGTTCAGGATGTTGTGATAGAGCATATCATCCTGAAGGTTTCCACTGTTTTGGCATGTATATTGACAGCCAATGGTATAAGCTACGTGCTCTGGAACATAGTTATGATGCTGCCGATCCTATCAAGTCGCTGGATGTTTCTATTATGCAGGAAAACCTGCTAAATCCTATTCTTGGTATTGATGACCCCAGAACTAATACAAGAATCAATTTTGTAGGTGGTATCCGCGGCCTTGGCGAGCTGGAAAAGCTTGTAGACAGTGGAGATTTCAAAGTTGCTTTTGCTCTATACCCCACATCAATCGATCAGCTTCTGGCTGTTGCAGATGCGGGTGAAGTAATGCCGCCAAAATCAACATGGTTTGAGCCAAAGCTGGCCAGCGGCGTTGTTGTACATATGCTTGACTAAAATCCTTACAACTTAATCATAAATTTGGTGGAGGACCATCATGAAGATTTTGATTTCTGATGCATTTGATCCATCCCTGCCGGACCGCTTAAAAACTTTTGGCCAGGTTACCGATGATAAATCTCAGGTAGCGGAAGCCGATGTAGTATTGATTCGGTCCAAGACAAAAGTCAACAAAGAGTATATTGATAACGCTCCAAACCTCAAGCTTGTTATCCGCGGCGGTGTTGGTCTGGACAATGTAGATCTTGAGTATGCCAAAGAAAAAGGCATTGTCGTTCACAATACACCGGCCGCATCTTCTGTAGCTGTTGCCGAACTTGCTTTTGCTCTGATGATTGCCGTACCCAACCATATCGTTAAAGGTCATAACGGCATGGCCAAAGGCGAATGGTTGAAAAAAGAGTGTAAACGTACAGAACTTATGGGTAAAACTCTTGGCCTCATCGGCATTGGCCGTATTGCAAGTGAAGTGGCTAAACGTGCCGCAGCATTTGGTATGAAAGTCATCGCATTTGATAAATATGTTGAAAAATCTGATATTGCTGAAATGATGTCATTTGATGATATGCTGTCCAAAGCTGACTATATCTCAATGCATGTACCCTTTACACCTGAGACTAAAGATCTTATCTCAAAAGAGTCTATTGCCAAGATGAAAGACGGCGTGGTAATTGTAAATACAGGCCGTGGTAAATGTGTTAATGAAGCTGACCTGGTAGAAGCCCTGAACAGTGGCAAGGTTGCAAACTATGCCACCGATGTCTGGTTCTCGGATCCACCAGCAGCCGATTGCCCGATTCTCACAGCTCCCAACACTCTGATGACACCACATATCGGTGCATCGTCAAAAGAAAATTTGCTGCGTATTGGCGATATTGTTGTGGACATAATCACAAATTTCAACAAGTAACAGGAGGCTGCAATGGCCCATCGTATTTGGAATTTTAATGCCGGTCCGGCAACCTTACCCCTGCCGGTTCTGGAACGCATCAAAGCAGATCTACCTAATTTTAACAATACAGGCATGGCCTTCATGGAAATGTCTCATCGTTCCAAGCCCTATGATGAAGTACATCAAGCCGCAAAGTCTCTGGCCCGTGAACTTTGGAATATCCCGGAGAGTCATCATATTCTCTTACTCCAGGGTGGTGCTTCCACACAGTTTGCAATGATCCCCATGAATCTGCTGCGCGAAGGTCAGAAAGCCGATTACATTAATACCGGCACCTGGTCAAAGAAAGCTATTAAAGAGGCAAAACTATTTGGTGAAGTCACGATAGCAGCCTCTAGTGATGAAGACAATTTCAGCTATGTACCAACACAGTCAGATCTGAACCTGACTGCTGATGCAGAATATGTTCACATGACAACCAATAACACAATAGCAGGAACCCAGTTCCACTATACACCTGATACTGGTAAGGTACCTCTCATTGCTGATATGTCTTCAGACATCATGTCACGTCCTCTTGATATCTCAAAATTTGGCATGATTTACGCCGGCGCACAGAAAAATCTTGGGCCGTCAGGTGTTACCATGGTAATTATCCGTGATGATCTGGTTGCAAAGTGCAAAGAAGGTAATCCTACAATGTTTACATATACTACACATGTAGACAAAGATTCCTTGTTTAATACAATACCGACATACTCTGTTTATATTCTCAAGCTTGTACTTGATTATATGAAAGAAATTGGTGGAATTGCAGCAATTGAAAAAGAAAATAATGCCAAGGGTAAAACCCTTTACGGTGCATTTGATGCAATGAGCGATTTCTATCGCTGCCCCGTAAGAGAGGACAGCCGTTCATTAATGAATGTGGTCTTCCGTTTGCCAAATGAAGATCTGGAAAAACAGTTCATTGCCGAAGCAGCTGCCGCAGGACTGGGCGGGCTCAAAGGTCATCGCTCTGTGGGCGGCATCCGTGCCTCTGTATATAATGCAATGCCCCTTGAAGGTGTTAAAGCTCTTACAAACTTCATGAAAGATTTTGCCGGTAAAAACGGTTAAATTTAAGATTTTTATAATAAAAAAAGCCGCTCCCGATTGGAAGCGGCTTTTTTTTATTCCTCATGAAACTCAACACGACTGATTGCAGGCACTTCACGATAGCGCCCATCATAATCCAGTCCATAGCCTACTACAAAAGTATCGGGTACTTCAAAGCCCACATAATCAGCATGCACAGGCATGATTCGCCTCTCCGGCTTGTCAAGAAGCACACAGGTTTTAATCAGGGATGGTCCTTTTTTCAACAACTCTGTAGTAGTATATTGCAAAGTCCTTCCGGAATCCAATATATCGTCAACCAGGAGCACTGGACGATCCCTGACATTAATATGAATATCTTTTAGCATCTTCACTATACCGGATGATTCTGTAGCTGCTCCATAAGATGAAACTGTCATGAAGTCAACCTGAAGGATAAGACCGTGAGCATGAATAGCCCTCATTAAATCCGCCAAAAAAATAAAACTTCCGGTTAAAAGGCCTATCATTATTAAATCTTGCCCTTTAAAATCTTTTGCAATATCATCTGCCACCTGGTCTACACGCTGGGCTATCTGCATCTCGGTAAACATGGGTACAATGGAAAATTTTCTCATGAGTGCTCTCCTTTATTTTTAAGTTCTATGTTGAATTGAATGTATTATGTTCTTCCTTTTTCTCTTTACGAACAACAAACTATCGGGCATACACTGATTATTCAAGGGACACACGAATACTCAGAAGAGTTATCAGGAAATGAGGTGTCAATTCTGTTCTTTTTCCGTGTGTTCAGTGTATTCTGTGGTTTTTTTGGCTCCTACTTTGGCTATATATATATTATCCGCTCTTCTTTGTGTTTTTCGCGGGCAATTGTTCTTCTACACTAACCGGTATCACAAGAATACCTGTAGATGAAAAGATATCCCTGCCGCCATTCAATCTTTTCGATAATCCGTTCATCAGACTGATAACATCTTGCCTCTTTCTATTTTGAAGAATACGTGGTTGAAATTGCACTTTATAATTATTTATGATAATTGGGATAATCTCACTATAAATAATCCTTGAATCATCAAGTAGTACTTTAAGAATAACACTATTATGCACTTTATTATTGTATGACCCAAAAACATAATTCCCCAAACTATAGGCAATCAACCTCTCTTTATACCATTCACATCCCTGGAGCACGTGTGGATGATGCCCCAGAACCAAATCAGCTCCCCAGTCAATAGCATTTTTTGCATACATTCGCTGATATGGCTTTGGTGATATCATTAGCTCTCCGCCCCAATGGAATGAGACTACTATGTAATCAACACTATTCTCCAAGCTTTCAATTATAAGTTTCAAACGGTTCAGACGAGGATAAGCTGTGCCCGGTCTCATAGATGTAGCCCAGAACTCAGCAGGATATGTTAATGAAAATGCTATACACCCAATTTTTTTACCATTTACCTCTAAAATTGCAGCTTCTTCAGCTGCATGTAAATTTTCACCCGCACCACAATGAGCCAAACCAATACTGTCCAGTAAAGATACTGTCTCTCTAAGCCCAATGGCTCCATAATCTAAAATATGATTATTTGCCAGTGTAAGCACATCAATGCCGGATCTGAGTATTCCGTCAGCAAAGGTTGCAGGAACTCTGAATGTGTACTTCTTTTTAAAAGCTATACCCTTACATGTAAATGGTGCTTCAAGGTTTGCAATTGCCACATCAGAGGCCATTAATACAGTACGTGTTGAGTCAAAGGGATAATCTACACCTCTTCTTGAAATTACGCTACGAGCACTGCCCCCCATCATCAAGTCGCCTACTGCTGTTAAAAATATTGGTCTGGGTAGATTGATGATTGGTAGTGGTAAACGGGGCATTTTGTCAATGATTGGAATCAATTCAATATTTGGTACAATAAGTGAATCCGCTATGGTCTGTACTCCGGCAACCGCCCTGGCAAAGAGAAGTGCAAGTAATAAAATGGTATAAAAGCCTCGACAGCGCATGGGCAGCCGAGGCTTTTTATTTTTTTTATAAATATTCAAAATCTATTCTGCCTTCTCCTTTTCAATTGGAGAATCATCCATTGGTGGATCGGGTTCTGTATCTATATCTTTCTTCTTTTTGCCGGCATTGTCATCTTTTATTGTTTCAATCTCAATCTCTTTTTGCCGGATTGTTGCTTTAAAATCATTAATTTTTTCAATGAAATAGCGAATCCCCTCATCTTTATTGGGATCAACTTTTTTGCCGTCACTAACCTGTGTGTAAACCTCTCTCCCCAAAGACTTATAAGTCTTCTCCATTGTCCTGGTATTATTGAGGATTTCTACACGGATACGTCCTATCTTTGTGAACTCCTCTGTCTTTTCCGCAGCAACGGAAACCCCATCCTTTAACGTCTTTTTTAATTCTTCCCAGATTGACGAGGCCATCTATACCTCCAAAATAAAATACAATGTTCCAGATTAACTATGCTAATTTAGAAAATCCCGAATCCATCTGACAACATATGTAAGTGGATTTTATTAACGTGATAATTTAACCAGTTTACCGATTGAAATCAAGAAAAAAGGGCCTGCAATTAAGCCAGGCCCTTACAAACAATAAAAAAATTTTAATCAATCAAATAGTCAATCTGTGGGAAGTACCAGTTGTGTCATAGGCCCATATTTCTGTAATGTTAACAGTTTTAACCATTCCTTGTTCGTTTTCAAATGGTGAATATTCATTAGTGGGAAAAACAGGGCGTTTAAATATATACTCCTGCCCCTGGAGAATCTCCGTTATTTCTTCTAATGGTATTTCAAGACCGCTAATCACAGTATAGAGTTTATCCGTTCTAAAACGAATGGCCTGTTCAGCTGATCCAGGAGGTCCATTTAAAGTCACTGTGCCTATAAACTCAACAACACTAAGCTTACAATTTTCAGCCATTACACGAAATGTAAGAATATTTATTTTATCTGAAATAATACCTTCCATATCTGTGGCAGTGGTCATATATTCTGTGGACAAATGATCAATAGATAATAGAGGTTCATCACTCTCGAGATCACCTACATTTGTGGGGAAACGTTCACATCCCATAACAACAAGTGCAAGTAAAATAAATGTTAACTTTCTCATTGTGCAATCCCTCCAAAACCTAATCGGTTAATTATGCAATCATTGCCGACAAGCTGCGGCATTTTTTTCTCTTATGATATCAGAATTGAATTTCTTATAACAATCCAACTCTTTGATATTATAAGACTTAAGTAAATAGTATCAGTCTATTTACCAACATACTGCCACATGATGAAGCAAATAGAATACCAAAGGAGAAATACCAAAGAGCAAATGGCAAATGGCAAAAAACAAAAATCAAATACTAAAAAATTTTTACACCTTTGTTTAAAAAAGCGAGAACAGAGCTTTGACCGCAAAGGACGCAAGTTGAACAAATACAGGAAAATATTGTCATCTCGAAGAGTTGAGTCCCTGAGAGATCTTAAAAAGATTAGTTAACGGCATAACTTTTGGGTTATAAGAGACTCTGTAAATAATTTTAGATAAAAAACTACTCTCGTTCTTTTCAATCCTGTTGATCCTGTTGATCCTGTCAATAAGCTCTTTTTCCTGTTTTCGACACTTTT
>JAGLOF010000165.1 GCA_023139105.1 bacterium | reverse complement strand
ATTGCCGGAAACAATGCCGAGACTTTTTTGAGATTCTTTAAAAAAACTGGATCGGCTATATACACATAAAAAAGGGTCTATGTCGAATAGAGTGGGTGTTATTTGAACCGATTAACATGAGTCAATAAAGAAACCATGAATACCACGGAGTTCGTAGGAAAGACCTATGGCCTATAAAATCAATACCAATTTACAGAATTCTCTGGGACGCAGGCTCATCCTACAGACTAAATATTTTGAGGAGTCGCGGTATGACAGTGCAAAAGTATGATGATCATATTATTGAAGCCATCAATGTTGCATTGAAGCCTGTGAAGAGGATTAAAAAAAATTATAGAGTATATATATTGGTGTTTATTCAGATGATGATCTGAGACATATTAATAGAATAAAAGGAAAATTTGAATGTAAAGTTAATGTTTTTGATTCAAAGAGTGTTGATGTGTGGGGTAGAAAATAATTAAAGTAAAATGTGAGGTATATCCATGATTAAACTTACAAAGGGTTCTATCTTCTGGAATTATATTGATGCTTTTTCAAAAATTGCTATTCCAGTGTTATTAACACTTTTTGTCTGGAATCAAAATAGTCATTCAGTGAAACTGCAAAAACAACATCGATCCATCGAAATAGATCTGAAAATAGTAGATCTGTGTTGGAAAGCATTAAATAGTGGATCTGATTATGAGAAAGAAAATGCATTTCGGCTTGCACAAACTCTTAAACCAGATATTGCTTTTAAATTACTAATTGTTGTTGCATTATCGGATAATCAGTCGCCTGCGTTTAAGAAAAGGGCTTTTACTACAGTTCTTGGAATTGGTGCCAATCAATTAAGAGGATTTAAAATAGACATATATTTTGATCAGCACAATGGTGTTGATAGTATATTCGCATCCACTATTGAGACTGAATTTAAAAAAATGAATTCATTCCGTGATGTTATTCTAGCCGGTAAAAGCCGGGAAGCTTTTTTTAAAGATATATCATTAAATAATGGGTATGAAGTAAGATTTGAGAAGGGGGAAGAAGAGGCTGCGATTATTTTGAAGGCTATGCTTGAAATTATATTTCCTTATTCTGTTTTTTCAACACGTATGATTAATAACTCAGAAGGTTCACCAAAAATGCTCTCACTTTTTATTTTTAAAACTAAAGGTTCTGAATAAAGCAATTAAAGTTATCTTGATACAACAAGTCATAATTGATATCTTGAGGTTCATATATGTATAATCCCAATACCGAGTCAGGCTCTACAAGGATAGCTATTGGATCACTAATAGTTGTATCGATTTTTTTGATTGCTTGTAGCTATCAAAATATTTTTCCTTTCATTGAGGGATTATCCAATACCGGGACTTGGGGGCTTCTGGTTTCCATTCCAGTATTGATAATTTCATATATCTTAGGAACACTTGCAATTTGCATAACAGATTTTTTTATTGATAAAACTGTCTGGCGGTTGCTCAGTATGCCTGGAAAATATGAATTACTATTTCGGGTAGCTCAACTTGACAATAGCCTGATTAGTAATAAATATAGCAAATTAGTAGGCCGCATTTCATTATTGCAGATATCGGTACCCACTATATTGTTGTTGTCAGTTTCCGTTTTAAAAGCTTCTTCTTTACTCATAACTTACCGTCTTACTGTAAAATATTTAGCTATACTTGTCTTGGTTCTTATCCCATTAATTATTGTAGTATTAGTTTATCTCTACCTCGATCTGAAGAAGTTTCAGGCAATGCTTATTGATCGCCCTGGGATTGCACGCCCCGGGGCAGTTAAAACTCCACAGATAAATTCTGTAAAGAGCCTTCATCTGGAATTAAAAAAATAAAATTTTCACTATTATCCATTTTGGATAAAAATAATGCAACCTTTTCCTCTTAAGCATCGTCTAACTATTTGTAAATATCCAAAATCAATATAAATAATTGTTGATACGTTTCATGGAGAATGGAGTGGCTATGGCTGGATTGGCCCTTAATATATATACTATGTCAGTCCCCTTGTACCCTCAGCGACTTCATCGGAGCTAAGAGTGTCATCAATGCACAATATGAATTCATCATTTTTCCGAATGGGTCATCGAATTCTAAAATGGATTTTGAGCCCGGAAGAGTATAATGAGAAATCAGGTGATTTATGTGAGATTTCTCAAAGCCTGGTCGATGAGAAGGGCGCCCTGACGGGGGTGTTGTGGTTGTGGGTGCAGATATTGAAAAGTGTCCCTGTGTTTATTCAAGATTTTATGTGCAGGAGGTCAAGAATGTTTGGGAATTATGTAAAAATGACGGTTCGGATCATGAAACGTCAGTGGAGTTATACTTTTATCAATATCGTTGGTTTGGCCGTAGGCATGACTTGTTTTATACTGCTCATGCTGTATGTCAAATACGAATTAAGCTTTGATCGCTTCCATCAGAATGGAGATCAGACATACAGAGTGGCGTTGCAATTGCCAACATGGAGTTTCCGGAATTCTACAGACTATGCCATTACAACTGCAGCTTTGGCACCGGTGCTTGATAAGGAATTCCCTGAAGTCATCTCTGCAACCCGTTTGAGGTCCAGTTCTGAGATGATTAATAGTGGTGACAACATATTCTTAGAGCACGGATTGTATGCAGACCGGCAATTTTTAAAGATATTTACATTCCCCTTGATCTCAGGTAATCAAAGCACCGTTTTGGCAGAGCCCTATTCCATTGTGATTTCAGAAGGACTTGCCAGGAAGCTTTATGGCAATGAGAATCCAATGGGCAAGGTGATGATCCTTTCAAAGGCCACTGAGTTCACAGTAACCGGTGTTATCAAAGACATACCCAGGAATTCACATCTGACCTTTGATTATCTGATCTCCTTTTCCACACTGATAGCACAGGGAAGACGTGATCTAGCCAGTTGGGGCACTATTAATTATGCGACCTATATTCATTTACAGGAGAATCACTCTCCTGCAGGTTTTGAAAAGAAACTGATCGGTGTTGTTGATAAGTACCATACAACCAGGTCTGAAGAAGAAAAGCGCCGCTATTATTTGCAGCCCCTAAGCAGTATTCATCTACGTTCCCACCTGAATTTCGAAATTTCAGAGAATAGCGATATTAAATATGTCTATTTGTTCGCTACCATTGCCTTCATTATTTTGATTGTAGGATGTATTAATTATATCAATCTGGCAACGGCCTGGGCAGTGAAGCGGTACAAAGAAGTGGGGATACGGAAGACCATTGGTGCCAGGAAAAGCCAATTAGTCAGGCAATTTTTAGCTGAGTCCTTGTCCCTTTCTCTGGTGGCGATTATAGTTTCCATCATCCTCGTACTGATAACTCTACCGCATTTTTCAGCGTTTGTTGATCGCTCCATTGATTTATCCATGCTCAGCCATTGGGGAAATCTGCTGGGACTCGTGGGTCTGTTTACAAGTGTGGGAGTGCTGTCCGGTGGCTATTCAGCACTGCTTTTATCTTCTTACCAACCAGTACAGGCACTGAATAGCAATCAAAAGGGGCGACGTCCATTGAGGTTGCGGAATGTGCTGGTGGTCTTTCAATTTTGTATTTCCATTGTTCTGATCATTTCTACTCTGACAATCCAGAAACAACTACATTTTATCAAATATGGTGATGTAGGCTACACGCGGGATAATATTGTCACAGTCAGACTTCGGGATGATGTCAGTCGAAATAAGGCAGAGTTAATCAAAGAGGACTTATTAAAAAATCCACTGATTCCGACGGCAGCACTTTCCAATCGTCCTCCTATCAAGATATCCAATGTCAGTAATGCCGAAATTGAAGGCAACAATACAGGGGAGATGCTGGCCATCTCCCAGATCAACTCTGCCTATATCGATCATGATTATATTGATATGTATGATATACAAGTGCTTGATGGCCGGAATTTTTCAATGGAGTTCCAGAGCGATACCGAACATGGTGTTATTGTCAATGAGACCACTGTGAAGATGATGGGTATTGATCAGCCAATTGGAAAACGATTTTCCCGTCATGATGTCAAGGATGGTCGTATTATTGGCGTGATAAAAGATTTTCATTTTGCCACTTTCAGGTTGAAGATTGAACCGATGATGTTTTTATTACGACCTGAGCGTGCAAATATGATTTCCATTAAAATTCCCACTGAAAATATTCAGGAATCGTTGGCATTTATTGAGGCCACCTTTCATGAACACAATCCCGGTTCTCTTTTTGACTATAGTTTTATCAACGATGCTTTTGGTAATATTTATCGATCTGAACAAAAGCTGGGCACAATTTTAACGGTATTTTCGTGTGTGGCCATTATCATTGCTTCCATGGGATTGTTTGGGTTGATCTCCTTTGTTACTGAGCGGAAAACCCGGGAAGTAGGTATACGGAAAGTTTTGGGTGCTTCGGTAGTGTCTATAGTGACGTTGATTATCGATGAATTTTTAATACTGGTTCTTGTTTCCAACGTGATTGCAGTACCTATTGCCTATTATTTAATGAAACAGTGGCTTGAGAGCTTTGTCTATCGTACACCATTGAGTCCTGCTGTTTTTGTCGTTGCGGGAATCAGTGTCCTGGTTATTGCTGTATTGACAGTACTCTTTCAATCGCTTAAAGCCGCCACCTTGAATCCCGTTAAAAGTTTGCGTTATGAATGAGGTTGTTGTGATTGGTCCGGTTATGTTGCTGCACCGTTTATCGAAGATTGTTTACACTGAATAAAACGATAGGAAATCTCTATGAACCTGCTCACACGAACAGAAGAATTTGTATTGCTGATGATATTAAAATTGGGCAATGAGGCCTATGGCGTCAGTATACGAAACAGGATTCACTCAGATACAGGGCAGTTATGGTCTTTCGCATCGATCTATCAACCCTTGAACAAATTGCTTCGCCGGGGCTATGTCATGAAAGTACCTGGAGAGGCAACGCCTGAGCGTGGTGGAAAGAAAAAATACTATTATCATTTGACTTCAGATGGTAAAACGGCGTTGCAGGAAATTCGGAACACTCAGAACCAGATCTGGGCCGATGCACCTGAAATTCTTTGAGCTTGGGTTGAAGCGAATGTGTAAATACTAAATTTTGCCACAGATTATCACAGATATGCACGGATACAAAATCAAAAAATTTAAGAAGAGCAGGAGCATTGCCTACGGAAAAGAGCGGAAAAAACGAAAAAGAGCACTCGCACAGATCACGAAGACCACGGAGCCTCCCAGCACAGCCCCAAGAATATTGAATTACAGTGATCTTTAAGTGAAATTTACCAGAGCGAATTTTGAACATTAGAATATAAAATGTCGAATTCCTTAATGAGTACTTACTTCGATACTCGATATCATCAATAACCCTACAAAATTTTGTAAATACTCAAATCAAAATGGGCAATAATGCATGATATTTTTGATTTTAATGTTTTTTTACGGTAATTTATGTTAGTTTCTGTTGTTTTTTAAGTAAAAAAAATGTTAAATTAAAAGTCATATATTTTTGATATTATTTAATACATATTTTAATAGGTGATTATTTAATGCAAACTCTACTCAATTACGGATTTGAACAGTTAGAATGGCAGGTAGCACTGTTATCATTCCTGCTTACGTTTCTGCTCTCAACAGGTGTGGCCTTTACCTATGAACGTACTTTTCAGGGACTCTCTTACTCCCGGGGGCTGGTTCAGGCTATGATTCTTGGCAGCATAGTATCCTGTTTACTGATGATTGCCATTGGTGATAATATTGCCAGAGGCATCGGTATTGTGGGTTCTCTGGCCATCATCCGTTTCAGGACAAATTTGAGAGATCCCCGTGATCTGATCTTTCTCTTTGCTTCTCTGGGAATAGGGGTGGCATCGGGTGTACAGAGTTACTCCACGGCTGTGATAGGGTGTATTGTTTTTTGCGGAGTTGTTTATCTACTTTATATATCTCCCTTTGGTACACGGCGCAGACATGACGGCCTGGTCCGTTTTCAACTGCCATCTGGTGTTGAAACAACTGATCGAGCATCACAAATTCTTCAGCAGGTCTGTAAACATTTTGTCATGGTGACCATGCGTGATGTGGCCCAGGGGCAAGCTTTTGAGTACGCCTATCAGGTTAAACTGCATCAGTCAAAGGACAATGAGACCCTGGTCCGTGAACTGGAACAGATTGAAGGCATACGTGGTCTGACCTACACCAATCAAGAAATTACAGTGGAAATATAGGTGTCCCATGAAGTTTAAAAAACCCAATTGGTTTGTCATTTTTTTTGCGGTAGCATCTGTTGTCGTGGCTTTTCTTTATTTTAGATTCCATATCGATAAACAATTCATTGGTATTGTAGAGTCTAAATCTCACATGATTGGTAGTCAGGAACCCGGTATCATAAGAAATGTACTTGTAGAAGTGGGCGATGCTGTTAAAAAAGGACAGTTGCTGGCCACGTTGGATATATCTGATCTGGAATCACAAATCAGCCAGCTGAAGAATGAGCTCAGTGCCATTGAAGAGTTGAAAGAAGCCCATGAGGATCGATACTTCCTGGAGTATCAACGCCTGGCCACCAATCTGGCAGACAGGCTCTCTCTGCTGGAATCCAAACGCGTGGAGCTCAATGGGTTGAAGGTCGAGATTGGTCGGCTTGAAAAGGCTGAGGATGCTGGCCTTGGACATTCCCGTGACCTTGCGGATCTGATTCTTCAGCGTGATGTTTTGATCCGTTATCTTGAGATACAGAGTGCAGGGCTGCAGGCGGAAACTCAGAATCTTGATGCCTCAAGGGAAAATCGTTATATCATCAAGCGGTCGGAAAATGATAAAATCGTCAAATCCATGCTTTCTGATATCATGGCCCGTACAGAAGATCTGCGTCGTGAATTAATCCTGACAGAACACCGGGTCAATCTGAGAACCATTGTTTCACCTTGTGATGGGTATGTAGTTGATCAATTTGCCTACACGGGAGATGTAGTACAGGGATTTATACCTGTTTTATCTATTGAAGAAGTAAGACCGCAGTTTGTGACGGTCTACCTTCCTGAGAAAACAAACATCTCTCTGGAAAAGGGTATGAGAGTAAAAGTATACTCGGCAAGATTGAAAAAAACTATTCTTGGAGAAATCGTCTTCATTCATCCCAATTTGACTCAAACCAATGAACGTCTTTCCTTTAGAGGACAGCTCTTCTGGGCCAGAAAAGTGCTGGTCAAATTAAAAGAAGACCATGGGTTGCTGGGTGGAGAAGTGATCTATGCACGTATCAATCATTTCGGTAAAAAAACATCTTCCACCATTGCATCAGATGTGGAATAATGGATATGAAGAATAATACATTAATTAAATTGCCAATAAAGAATATCATCATCCTTTTTGCAGTGTTGATCCTATCAACACAGATCTATGCCCAAAGCGAAGTCGCGCCTCAGACTGTGATTACAGTAGATGAAGCTATACACCAGGCATTGAACAACAGCCGGAGAATGGAATCGCTTTATACAAATACGCAGATTGCCGAATACAGGTATAAGTCCAGTGGAAAACTAAATAATCCTGAGTTGAGATATAAAGAAGAGACGCCCAAGCGTTTTTTCGATAACTTCAATGAACATCGTATTGGTATTCGCTGGCAGCCGCCCCGTATTGGTGAATTATCAGAAGACAGGCAGCAGGCACGGGTTGAAGTGTGGGACCGGAAAGTAAATGAAATACGTTACCGGCATCAACTGATTGCCCGGGTCAGAAGAAGTTACACCAGTGTAATCATGTATGATATGCTGGCTGATCTGGAAAAACAGCGTCTGGCCCTTGAAGATGAGCGCATTAAAGTGATCAATCAGATGGTTACATTGGGTCGGCGTTCAGTGGTCTATCAGACCAAGGCCCGTATGTGGCATGCGGAATCACAGAACGACTATCTCAGGGCAGTTCAGAATAAGAAAATGGCAAGGCGCAAGCTGGCCAGGAGATGCGGTATTGATGAGAATATCCGTCTGACAGCATATGATACTGACCTGCCTGTAATTAGCGTGGATATGGACAGTCTTTCCACTCTGGCATTCTTGAATCGCCCGGAGATTAAACTTGTGAAGCAACGTATTCGTCTGGCCGAGAAACAAAAGTTTTATGAGACTATGAAATTAATACCCTGGCCGAGCTTTGTCGAATATTCCTATCGTTTTGACAGGGACAAAGTTTTTTATGACTGGGATGAGTCCAGGGAAAAAAATCGTGAATTAAGAGTAGGTATCAATCTGCCGATATTTGATTGGAATATTGGTAATATTAAGGCAACACGTCTGGCTGTGAAGCGTAAAGAGGGGCAATCCGAAGCCATTAAAGAGAGTATTGAGAATGAAGTGCGTGATGCTTTTGCTATTTACAGTGATCTCCTGCTGGATTGGCAGAATTACAGCAAGGATGCAAGAGAGCTGATTGCCGATGCTATGTCAATCATTACAGAAGCCAAGGTACATCAAACCCTGATGCCCGATGAAGTTAATGAGATGGAACTGACACTTATAGAAACACGTACGTTGCTTGCACGCAAACGCAGAAATCTGGCACATGCATTAATTGATCTGTGTTACACGCTGGGACTGGAAAGCTCTGATAGGCTAAAATAGGAAAATAATTATAAACTATGTCACAAGATTTAAGTAAAATTCGGCGCTATGAGCTTAAATATACTGTCACTGAAGCTGTTGCTGCTGCCATTATTGATTATATAAAAGGGTTTTGTTCGCTGGATGAACATGTACCTGCAGGTGAAAAGGGATACATTGTCAATAATTTATATTTTGACACACCTGAACTTCGTTTTTATTATGACACCAAATTCCGGCGGCTCACCCGTTATAAACCCAGGGCCCGGTATTACGGAGAGACCATAGGTGACTATATCTGGCCTGAGTTGAAATTCAGAAACAGCAGTGTGATCTGGAAAATCAGACACAAAGCACCTGTCAGCCAGTGGCATACACTCTTTCATCCACAATATTCAAATAGAACAGAACCATTGATTAAAGAGCGTCTTGATACATTTGAAGAAGTAGTTCATTGGCATGGTGCACAACCAATTATGCATGTGCGTTATTTCAGAGTACCCTTTGTCACACAGATTGAAGACTATGGACGTGTAACCTTTGACCGATCTCTCTCTTATCGTATGGCCAATGGCTCTTTTGATCCGAGTTGCAAAGAAAGTGATATGATTTATTATGATGATGCAGTAACCACCATGCACTGTGAATCTCCTGTTCTATTGGAGATTAAAGTAGAACGCCTAGTACCGTTCTGGGCGATTGATCTCATTAAGCGTTTTGAGCTTGTCCAACGTCCTTTCTCAAAATACTGTTACGGCATTGACAATAATATGGCCCACAGCCCGGATATGAGGCATTCAATTCTAAGGAGTACCATGTAATGAAATTAAGATCCGTATTTATTCTGTTGATTATTCTTGCTCTGTCCGCAATGGCATCAGGCCAGGTGATTATTAATGAAATAATGTATAACAGTGATGGCACTGACATAGAATTCGTGGAACTCTTCAATACAGCGGGAACTGCTCAAGATGTTTCAGGCTGGTACATTTTAGATGATAATGACAGCCACCAACATTGCATATTATCAGGCACTATGACTGCGGGGCAATACCTCGTTGTGGTCGGTAATATGACATTGTTTGGCGTGCAATACCCGGCTGTCAGCAATATTAATCCTAATTATTTTGATACAGATGGAAATGGCTGGTCTTTAGGTAATGGCGGTGATACTGTGAGGCTGTTTGACAGTGCGGCTCAGCTTCAGGACATGGTTGCCTACAGTGATAACGGTGACTGGCCGGGTTCAGCAGACGGCGGTGGCCCCTCTATTGAGTTGTTTAATCCCCTTTTGGATAATGCGCTGCCCGAAAACTGGGATCCAAGCATTGATGACTGGGGTACGCCGGGTGAACAAAACAGTATTTATACCTTGAATGTAGTTCCTACCTGTAAGGATGGAAGCCGTGATATCGGGCTGCCAACGGCCAATGACAATGTCACCGTGACAGTTGTTGCTTATGACAGTGAAGAACTCAACCGAGTTGAACTTATTGTCAATACCGGTGCAGGGTATGTGGCACAACCCATGAGTGATAATGGTTTGAATGGCGACAGTGTAGCAGGTGATTCAATTTTTACTGCTGTTATTGCGGCACAGGGCACGGGAACTCTTGTCAAGTATTTTGCCAGGGCAACGGATAATGCCGCTCAATCTGATAGCTGGCCCAATTCAGCTCCTGCAGGCTATCACGCATACACAGTTGATTATACACCGCCGGATTTACGAATTACCGAGTTACTGGCAGTCAATGATACAGGCATTCAGGATGAACAGGGTGAGAATGATGACTGGTTTGAAATATACAATGCCGATGACCTGGCAGTAGATCTGGAAGGTATGTATGTCAGCGATATGTTAAACTCCAACAAAATGTTTGAACTGCCGGCTTTCATATTAAATCCCGGTGAATATTTAATGCTCTGGGCAGATAATGATACGGAACAGGGCAGCTGGCATACTAATTTCAGGCTGGCATCCGGAGGTGAGTCTATTGCCATATTTGAAACAGTGGATCATGGGAATGAAATGATTCATGGATGGAAATTCGGGTTAATGAGCCCTGATGTCTCAATGGGTTATCCGACTCTGGATTCAACAGCACCGGAATACCTTTCCAATCCGACACCTGACGAAAGCAATGACAGCAGCCCGCTCTTCTCATCGGTCTGTATTAATGAATTTCTAACCACATCAAATTTTGGCGGGCCCACTGATGATTGGGTTGAGGTCTATAATCGCGGTAATACGCCTTTTGATCTATCCGGGTGTTTCATATCTGATGAACGCGGTGACAATACAAAATGGACATTCCCTGCTAATACAATATTGAATCCCGGTGAATTCCTGGCTATTTATGAAGATGTACTGGGGTTCAATTTTTCTTCGGAAGGCAATGATGTTATCATGTTGACTTCTACAGACTCTATTACCGGTCTTGATTTTTATGATTTTGGCCCACAGGATGCAGATAAGAGTGAAGGGCGATTCCCGGATGGTGCCAGCACATGGAGCCAATTTGCAGAACTGACCGATGGCTCAGCCAACAGTACTACAGCTGTTGAAGATCTATCTGATGCCTTGCCCAAAACATGTGTTTTACATCAAAATTATCCCAATCCTTTCAATCCTGTTACTGTGATTCAATATTCAATACCCACAGCACAACAAGTGAAGATTGAAGTCTATAATTTGATGGGGCAGGTGGTAGCAGAACTGGTCAATCAGAAAAAGACTGCGGGTAGCTATGTCATTGATTTTGACGGAACTCATCTATCCAGCGGCGTGTATCTCTACAGAATTACAGCAGGAAATTATACACAGTTGCGTAAGATGATGCTGGTGAAATAAGGAAGCATTTCCGGTAGGATTGCGGGGAAGTATGAGCATACGGAACAGCAAATGTCATCCCCCGTACAGAACCGGGACTCAGCCCGAATGTTTGTATCGGGAATAGGTGTGGAGGAGTAGTGGCTGGGGCCCTGCGGAGCAAAATCTTTATAACGGGTATATTGAACGAAGACCCCGGCTAAAAGATTGCCGGGGTGACATGGGGGAGGCAACATACCATCCACTGTTCTTTTCCGCTCTTCTTTGTAGGCAGTGTTCTGCTCTCCTTACCTAGCCCTATCTCCATCTGTTCTCTTCACCACTACAATCTGGCAAGTTTTTTGCAATCATTTATCCATATTAAATTTACGTGATTAGTAATGTTTATGAAAATGTGTAAGAATAGCATTATCGGAGGAAATTTTGAGGCAAATGTTAATGATATTGTTGATCTTGTGTTCATCTCTTTATGGACAGCAAAAAATTGACAGTTTGGAGATCTGTTTAGAACATGTTTCCGGTAGGGAAAAAATTGATATAATAAATGAACTCTCTTGTGAGTATCGGAATATAGATCCTAAAATAGGACTTAAATTTTCTGAAGAAGCACTACAACTTTCAAACGAAGATAATTATAAGAAAGGCATTGCTACAGCTCTACAGAATAAGGGTGTCAACTTGCAATATCTTTCTCGCTTGGCCCAATCATTAAAGGTGCAGGAAATTGCATTAGAGATGTTTCGTAAGCTGGATGATTATAAGGGTATTGGTGAGTCGTTGATAAATATAGGTAATATTCATCATCGCCAAAATGATTCGGAAAAAGCTCTTGAGTTTTATCTACAGGCACGCAAACTTGCAGAAGAATATAATGATGATTTACGATTGGCTAAAGTTTACAATAGTTTAGGTAACATACATCTGAGCACTGGCAATCTATCCAACGCAAATGAATTTTACTTTAAATCTCTTACGCTCTATAATAAACTGAAAAATCAGCAGGGATTGACATATCCTTTGACAAACATGGGTGTTGTCTTTTGGAATAAAGGTAAAATAGACTCTGCAATGCAATATTTTAAAAAGGCCAAAGACATTGATCTGAAATTTGGAAATAAAAGAGGATTAGCTTTTAATACGGCATATATTGGTATTCTCAATATGAATTTGAACAAATTCGACATGGCAAGGAAGTGGCTTAATAAGGCTTTTGCTATGTATGTTGAATTAAATGATACCACACAACTCGCATACGTGACACAAAATCTCGGACATGTTGCCTTCAATAATGATGAATACAAACTTGCTCAAACCCGGTATGAACAGGCTCTTGCATATGTTGAAAATCTGGGAAATAAGCAACTACTTTCCTATGTTTACTATAATCTTTCATCTATTCACTCAGTCCAGAACAATCTGGAAAAGGCAATGGAATACAGAAGTAAGTATGCCATGCTACAGGATAGTGTTGTAAATAACCAGGCCGTACAGAAAATTGCTGAGCTGGAGACCCGCTTTGAAACAGAGAAAAAAGAGCAGGAGATTGTTGATCTCAAATCAGAGAAAGAACTACAGGAGCAACTTATTGCGAAACAACGCCAGATAAAAAATATTTTGTTCATTGCATCTTTGGTGATTCTAATCATCGGATTAATCATATATTACATGTATTCTTTAAAGAATAAAGCAAATGCAGAATTAACGGAAGCAAACAATATAATCCATAGGCATAGAGAAGCCCTGGAAGAAGTGAACCGAGAGCAGAAAGAGTTGCTGCATGAACTGCATGAACTCAATGCCACAAAAGATAAGTTCTTTTCTATTATTGCTCATGATTTGAAGAGTCCGCTCATGGTACTCCTTTCCGGTTCAAGACTTTTGAGCAGGCGGATTGACAATATGGAGAAAATTGAAATTACGGATATTGCTTTTGAAATGCATGCCAACACGGAAAAACTTTTTGAATTACTGGACAATTTGCTTCAATGGGCCCGTATTCAAATGGGAAAGGTTGAAATTGTTCAGAAATCTCTTAATGTCAATTTACTTGTATGGAAATGGATAGAATTGTTGAAGGAAAATGCCACACAGAAGAATATTGAAATTGAAAATTCCATTGATGAAAAGCTACAAGTACTATCAGACAGGAATATGATTGAATCAATAATTCACAATTTATTGGCAAATGCAATTAAATTTACAAATATTCATGGTAAAATAGAAGTTTTTGCTATAAAACAGAACGATAGTATTGAGATAATTATTAAAGATAACGGCGTTGGAATTCCCGAATCAGTCCGGAGCCGTCTGTTTGGTCTTGAAGAAAATATTAGTACAGATGGTACAGAGGGTGAAAAGGGTACAGGTTTGGGTCTCATTTTATGCAAAGAATTTGTAGAAAAGAATGAGGGTGAAATCTGGGTGAAAAGTAAGCAGGGGAGTGGTACGGAAGTGCATTTTACAGTCCCGGCTGCTGTCTAATTTCTATTCTTTTGTCTTTTAGTAATAAGTAAAACTATATTGTTTTGGCTGGGTTAAAATAGCCTTTAATTTTTACTCTCATCGGGAGTTGATCCCCCCCGTACGATTTCTACACTATCAAAACCTTACATTATTTAGCATTTCTGCACACTCGTTGCAATATTGAATCTAACTTTATTGTTATATATGGGAGTTGGTCGTGTTTAAGGGTTTTTCTTATGTGAATTAAGGGTTTCCCCTGATTGATTTTTTATAAATTCAAAACTATATTTATTCCAGTAGTTGACCCTATTAAAAACAGTACAATATTAATTTATACAATAATTTAGCTGTGTGGTGCAGTAGTTGTTATTATAGTTGTGCTTGCTTCTTCTTTACTTGAAAAACTATTTACTTCCCCTGGCCGGTAAGTGGGATGGTTTGGCTATTCATCTCCCCAGAATAGCCAAACTTTTGCTTGGAAATAATTAACTCTCCCATGTTCCCACTTACCGGCTTTATTATATGTAGTTAACAAGTTAAACAATTATATTGGAGCTTGATAATGCGACGTTGGGCAAGCAATATGAACGGAGAGCGATACTGTGCAAACAAGATAACAATGGAAATTCATGATCTTGACAGAGAATCAGCGGATTGTGGCATAAGTGAAGTTATTGAATCAGGATTGGATATCCCATTTACCACATTATTTGAAGCTATTATCAGAGGGTTTCACTCATGCGAACTGTGTTTAGGGCAATTTGAACTCAAATGTATAATTGACAAATCTCAAATCATAAATCGTTTAACCTGAATTTCTAAACCATCATACCTTAAATTCTCATAGAATAAATTCAATTTTTTTTGAGCGTGGACACTTATTCTTAGTTATTACTGAGGACTACTTTATTCAATCCTGACATGTCATCTCGACGGAGTCTGATACAGAGAGATCTGAAAAAGTGCGATAACGGCGTAAACTTATAGTTATAAGATCTCTCACTGCCGGTGAAGCTGGCGTTCGAGATGACAGCATAGAGAGGAGCGTTGCACTGCATCCGGAGCAATGCTGTGCTGGATCGGTTAAAACATGCTTATCCTCCACTGTTTGTCATCTCGATGGAGCTTGCGACTGAGAGATCTTAGAAAGGTTGGTTTATGGAAATCTATAACGTATATATTGCTAAAGGTGATGAAGATTCTGCCGACATTGCTGTGCTAACAAATGTCAACATTTATACAAAGTGTTTTATCACCAGAGTAATAAGGATCCTTATAAATGATGAATATCCAATGTCCACATAGCCAATATCGAATGTCGAAGTAAGAACTCCTTGGAAATTCGACATTCGGTGTTCTGCTGTTCAATATTCGATTGGGTAAATTTCAATTAAAGATCACTGTAATTCAATATCATTGGGGCAGTGCAGGGAGGCGCCGTGATCTTCGTGATCTCTATTGCGAGTGCTCTTTACTAAACGCCTGTCTATGCGAAAGAGTCCGCTCCTTCAGGACGACTGTGGTAAATTTCCTCAAAATTCAGACTTGTATTATCCCCTTGATTTGTGTATAATATTACACCAATATCATTAGTATATATCAGGATTCGACAATGACATTACGAGCAAGCAGGCTTTTAAATATAATAGGCCCGGGATTATTAATAACAGCAACAGGTGTGGGAGCAGGCGATCTTGCAGGTGGTGCTTTTGCAGGTTCAAAGCTGGGGGTTACGGTGTTATGGGCTGTAATTCTCGGAGCATTCTTGAAGTATGTTGTAACAGAAGGTTTAGCCCGGTGGCAGTTGGCAACAGGTGAAACTCTGCTTGAAGGTGCAATCAAAAGACTTGGTAAACCTTTACAGGTAATCTTTCTTAGCTACCTTCTGATATGGTCGTATTGGGTTGGATCAGCTCTAATAAACGCATGTGGAATTGCAGGATCAGCCTTTTTTGCAGGTCTTGATCCTGTAAAAGGGAAGATTGTTTTTGGCATATTGCACAGTATTATTGGTCTGACATTGGTATGGTTTGGCAGTTATGAACGTTTTGAAAAAATAATGTCATTCGGTATAGGCCTGATGTTTACAGCCGTAATTATTACAGCAATCCGTATTGTACCGGCCATGGGTGAGCTATTTCACGGATTCGTGCCTTCAATTCCCGAATATATTACTGCAGATGGAGTTAATCAAGGGCCTGTTTGGACAGTAGCACTTATGGGAGGAGTGGGAGGAACCTTGACAGTATTATCCTATGGTTATTGGATAAGAGAAAAAGGGCGCATCGGAATTCAGCATCTGAATACCTGTAGAATTGACCTCATAGTAGCATATACAGTGACGGCATTGTTTGGCATTGCCATGGTTCTTATATCAAGTCAAACAGATCTGGATAAACAGGCCAGCGCGCAGATGATTATTGTATTGGCCGACCGATTAGGTGAAACATTGGGCAGTTCCGGACGCATTGTCTTTCTTGTTGGAGCCTGGGCGGCTATTTTTTCCAGTCTTTTAGGTGTATGGCAGGCTGTTCCCTATCTCTTTGCAGATTTCTGGCGGATATCACAACATAATGAATCGGATACTAAAATTAATGTTCGCTCTCCAGCCTATCGCGGATACCTGCTAGCTTTAACATTCATTCCCATGATTGGGCTGGGTTACAAGTTTGTGGCGGTTCAGAAAATCTATGCGGTCTTGGGAGCTTTGGTTATTCCTTTACTGGCTATTCTTCTGCTAATTCTGAATAGCCGAAAAAAATGGATGTATGAACATCGTAATCGTCCAATTACAATTATTTTACTATTAGCCACAGTGGTGCTGTTTGGCTATATTGGCATGCCATCTTTATTAAGTGTATTATTGTAATTGCTGTATGAATTACGTTGGTGATGAAAATTATTGATAGATGCGGGGAACTCGAGTATTAATATTAGTAAGTATCTCATATGGGATAGTGCCGGCCCAATCAGCCAGATCTTCACATGTAATTATCTCTCCCTGTTGCATGCCCATTAGTACTACTTCATCATCATTATACGCACTGTCAGTTTCAATGTTGACAATTACTTGATCCATAGCAATTCTACCGATTACCGGATATCGCTTTCCGCTAATGAGTACTTCTGCCCGGCCTGTCATGCTTCTAAAAAAGCCATCGCCATAACCTACGGGGACAGTCACAGTGCGGATGTTATGATTGCTCTGCCAGGTTGAACCGTATCCCACCGGATGTCCTGCTTTAACAACTTTGAAATAGACAACACGGGATTTCCATGTTAAGGCGGGCTGTACGTCTATTGTTTTCCGGACTTCTTTAGTTGGATATATACCGTATAATAAAATTCCGGGGCGAACCATATCAAAATGAGACTCAGGCATCTGCAGAATTGCACCGGAGTTGGCTATATGTCTGATTAGCGGAAGTTTTAATCCTTTTTTTTCATATATGCCTAGAACATCCTTAAAACGTTGAAGCTGCATCTGTGCATAGGAGAGGTCGGCCGCATCGGCATTGGCAAAGTGAGAGAAAATACCTTCAATGTCTATATTCTTATGGCGGGATGCTTCCAGTAAAAAGGCTTCTGCATTATAGTAATGAACTCCAATACGTTCCATGCCAGTATCGATTTTGAGATGGACTTTTGCGCGGATACTCAACTGACTTGCCGCTTTCTCAATCTGGGCCAGTTTGTCAATTGATGATGCTGTTAAAGTTAAGTTGTTTTTAAGGAAATGTGGAATCTGATTTCCTAAAATTCCACCAAGGATCAGGATAGGCATTGTAATACCAGCCTGCCTCAGCAACAAACCTTCTTCAAGAACAGCCACACCCAGATAATCAGCTCCCAGCGTTTCCATGAGCCGGGCCGTTGGTATTAATCCATGACCATAGGCGTTGGCCTTGAGAACAGGCATAATGAGCGATGACCCTGCGTACTGTTTAATTGCATGGAAATTTGACGTTAATCTGCCCAGATCAATAACAACCTGGGTTGGCCGCACAACATCAGTCTCTGAGATAATTGGTGTATGAATTTGCATAATTGATCACTTAAGTCAGAATAATATCTTTAATTCAGTTAATTTATAGATTTGAATGCGTCGATACAACTCATTTTATTTTAGTGCTCTCTTCCTGTATGCAGCTGCCAGGCCTCCCTCAGAAGTCTCCCGATATAGAGACGGCAGGGCGCAGCCGGTTTCCTGCATGACATTTACAACTTCGTCAAAAGAAATGCGATGATTACCACCGGCAAAGATGGCGTAGTCTGCGCAGGCCAGTGCTCTTCTGGCTGCAAAGGCGTTTCTTTCAATACAGGGGATCTGAACCAACCCGGCTACAGGATCACAGGTCAAGCCCAGATGATGTTCCAAACCCATTTCAGCTGCATATTCCACTTCTTGTACAGTCCCGCCCAGCAGATGGACTGCAGCTCCTGCGGCCATGGCACTTGCAGAACCTATTTCCCCCTGACAGCCAACTTCAGCACCGGAGATAGAAGCATTATGCTGAATGAGATTTCCAATGAGTCCTGCCGTTGCCAGAGCTCGATGAATTGCCTTGTCAGAACAGTCTGTAGTCTCCTGTATATGTTTAAGAACGGCAGGCAGAGTTCCGCATGATCCGCATGTTGGTGCTGTGACAATAATACCGTTAGCGGCATTTTCTTCGGCAACAGCCAGAGCATAGGCTGACACTATGCCTCCATGCTTAAAGTATTCACTGGAAAGTCTTGCCTTACGCAGAAAGGCCCATGCTTTACGGGAGACACCCAAGCCGCCGGGCAGCACACCCTCTGTCACAACGCCGCGTTGAATTGCCTCTTTCATGACCACCCATACTTTTTCAAGGTAAGACCAAAAGCTGGCGTCTTCATGTTCATTAACTATTTCCCACATGGCCTGACCACTGGATTCACAATGCTTAAGTATGGCCTCCATTGAGGAGAAAGGGTAGGTGCAGCGGTCGGCTTCATCTGTGATATCAGAGGATAGAGCACCGCCGCCAATTGAATAGACTTCCCACATTGTTATCACATTCTTTGATGCATCCAAAGCCTCAAATCTCATGCCGTTGGGGTGTTCGGGTAAATCTTCATCCGGCTTCCAGGTTATTTTAAAGTCTCTTCCGGAGAAGACTTCGGCTAATGCGACATCTGTTAAATGACCCTTTCCAGTGGATGCCAGACTGCGGAATAATGTCACATGAAAAGCATGTGCATCGATATTTTCATTCAGGAATTGCTCAGCCGCACGCTTGGGTCCCATTGTATGGCTTGATGATGGCCCGGTGCCTATTCTATATAAGTGGCGTATTGATTGCATATATCCTCACATTTGTATTGATATTTTGCCTCAATATAAGTTGAAATCTGCTTGTTTCCAAGTAGTGTAAAATAAAAAAACTTTTTGATTTATGATTAAATTCATTGTAACTTAATTCTTCCTGTATATCCCTGATTTTCTTGTGATATTATCTATATTACCTGTTTTTGGAGGATTTTATGAAAAAATGTTGGATTATAATTAGTTTAACCATCCTGGCACTTACGTTTTCCTTTGCCGATGACGGGATGTGGTTACCGCATCAGATGAAGATATTGAACTTGAAAAGTGCCGGGCTGGAGATGGATCCCGGAATGTTGTATAATCAAGATGGCACCGGTATTATGAGTGCTGTAGTGCATCTTGGTGGTGGCTCAGGTGAATTTGTCAGCAATGATGGTCTTATTTTAACTAATCATCATGTTGCTTTTGGTGCTATTCAGCGTGGTTCGGATGCAGATCATGACTATATTACCGATGGTTTTACGGCCTGGGATCACTCTGAAGAGATTCCGGCTGTGGGGTATTTTGCCAATGTACTACTTGGTTACAAAGATGTCAGCGATATTGTACTGGCCAAGGTCAAGCCTGGTATGAATGAGGAAAAACGTGAAAAGCGGATCGAAAAAATTATAGAAAAACTCAGTGAGGCCGAAGAAGCCAAGGCAGCTGATCTGCGGGTAGTGATCAGGGCAATGTATGGTGGTAATAAATACTTTATGTTTACTTTTAAACATATATCAGATATCAGACTTGTATATGCACCGCCTAAATCTCTTGGTAATTTTGGCGGAGATGTAGATAACTGGATGTGGCCGCGGCATACATGTGATTTTTCATTTCTGCGCGCCTATGTATCTCCGGATGGAGAAGGTACTGACTATTCTGAAGAGAATGTACCCTATCGCCCCAAAGCTAAGTTGAAAATTTCTCTGGATGGCCTGAAGGAAGGTGATTTTACTTTTGTCATGGGTTATCCAGGTCGTACTTATCGTAATTATATGATGAAAGAAGTTGAAGCGGAAGTCAGCCGCATGGAAGGCAGTATTTCTCAGCGAATTGCCAATATTGATTTTTTGGAAAAAGCCGGTCAGGATAATCGTGGTGTGCAGATCAAATATGCAAGCCGTATCAAAAGTCTGAATAATTATCTAAAAAATTACCAGGGAAAATTGGAGAGTTTCGAGAAGGCTAATATTCTCAATATTAAGAAATTATGGGAACAGGAGCTCTTGGACTGGATTAATGCGGATAATGAGCGTTTTAATAAATATGGTGATGTAGTTGCAGCGTTTAATAAGGCATTTGAACTTCAGGCAGCGTTCAGGGCTGAGGCAAGTAATTATCCCAACTTC
>JAGLOF010000164.1 GCA_023139105.1 bacterium | reverse complement strand
TACCCAAGATATGGGTAATGGTCAGCTTTGCAAAGGGGGCTGGGGGGATTTCTAACACAAAACTATCTACTAAACAGATATTCATGGAATAAGATATTTTTAAGATTCGTTTTAAAATTCTGCGAAAAATCTATACTCTGTCCGGGAGGAATAGACTTCATCCGGTTTGAGTACAATAGAAGGAAATACAGCTATATCAGGTGCATTGGGAAAGTGCTGCGTCTCAAGGCAAAAACCACACCTTGGGCCGTATACAGCACCATTCTTACCCGGCAGTGTGGCATCTATAAAATTACCGGCATAGAACTGTATACCTGGTTCGCTGGTCCATACTTCCATCTCCCGACCCGATACAGGTTCTTTAACATGTGCCGCCTTTATCAGGCCTTCATTTTTACAAGAGATTATAAAGTTATGATCATAACCACTGCCAATACTCAATTGATCATGAGACATATCTATACGCTGGCCGATAGTATGAGGCCTGCGAAAATCAAAGGGAGTATCATCAACCGCCATTAATTCACCGGTGGGCACCAGGTATTCATTCATCGGAGTGATGAGATCGGAAAATATCGTAAGAATATGATCGTTAATATCTCCGTGACCAGCCAGATTAAAATAGCTATGATGTGTTAAGTTTACTATTGTAGGCGCATCCGTAGTCGCGCTATACTCAATACACAATGCCTGTCCCCGTAACAAATAAGTAACAGTGGCACATAATTGTCCCGGATAGCCTTCTTCTCCATCAGGGCTGATATATTGCAATCTCAATCCGGGACATTGCTTCTCCTCAAAGGGCACAGCCTGCCAGAGCCTGTGATTAAAACCAACCTTACCTCCATGAAGATGACACGGATCTGCATTTACCGTAAGTTGATGATGTCTGTCATCGAGCTTTAAATGCCCATTAATGATACGATTAGCACAACGGCCGATGATTGCACCAAAATAAGAGGGGTTTTTCAAATAGTATTCAAAATTATCATAGCCCAGTACAATATCACCGAGACTTCCTGCATTATCCGCTACCTTCAAAGACCGAACAATACCACCATAGTTCAGGATTTCAACTTCTATGGTGCCATTTGACAACTTATAGGCTTCTACATTACCTTCAGGTAGTCTGCAAATAATGTGCATATCAACAGGCATTTACATTAAACTCCACAAATCATTTAATTTGACAGACTTTACGTGTATATTTGTGTTTCCCTATTTTCATTACTATCAAATATATACCACTGGACAAAGGCTGCATATTAGAGTCTCTTCCATCCCAGTATAAGCGATGCCTTCCTGCATTCATCATCCCCGAGTGAATGGAACGTACATGCTGCCCCAGACTGTTATAAACATCAATTGACGCATCATCAATGGCAATTGGAATAATTGCCATGAGCATGGTTCCCTGGTTAAAAGGATTGGGAAAATTGGGGAGCAGTTCAAAACTTGTCGGTGATGCAGGAATGTCTTTAACATCTGTTTGAACATTTAAATTAACAGAAATCATGATCTCAGGTGTAGCCGTATCAGAGAATTGCAGACGAACTCGTCCGGTATATGCTTTGGCATCCAGACCGGCAGCATCCACATTAATAATAATTGTTCGGGATTCTCCACCTGCAATTTGCCCTACAGCGTTATCCACATCCAGCCATTCTGCCGCTTTGCTGCCCCCTCCTGAGAGCGTAAGACCGTCCATGGTGGAGCCGTCATGGTAAAACATGTTCTGATTGCCGTTTGAAATTAATATATCATCCAAAATAAGCCCGAACAAATTGGCATCATCACGGCTGCAAGTAGCCCTGTCAGAGGCAAATGCAAATCTGATAATGACATCTGACTGCTTGTAAGCACTTAAATTATAAGAGATCTCTTTCCAACCGCCAGACGATCCTCCCCATCCGGCAATTCCATATCCCATACCCCATCCCTGATCAGTATCTCCAAAACTCCACAGATTGTTGGAATTATAAGGTATAGAGGGAGATGGAAGCACTGTATAATTCTGACCTCCGTCCACACTTATCCATACATTCCAGCCATCCCAGCCGTCATACCCCAGATGAGAACCAAGCGATTCAATTGACCAATTAGCCATTAAAGTGAGCACAGGATCCGATGCACCGGACAAACTTATTGCCGGGAGATCAAGATACTGAAGCCAGTAATCATCATAACCACCCAGATCAGCATCACCGCACCAGATAGAAAGCCCATTATAAGCATTGAATTCACTTGAATGAAAAATGCGAGGCAGCTGATCATCTATCGCTGAAAAAGAAATAGATTCCTGACTGTGGTTTTCAATGATCAGATCTTCCTGGTATTGCTGTCCGGAAGTGATAGAGATATCAATCTGCGTTTGACTGACAGCTATATCAGCAGCTGCCGTGTGCGTATCATATATAAACGGAATATAATCACCCATTCCGCAATCGTTCCAGCGGATTCTGAAATAACCATCATCACCCCAGCCAGGCCCCCAGCTATTCTTGCAGATCCAACATTCATCTGCATCATTCCAACCAACAATTAATATGGCGTGTCCGCCCTCTTCTTCACCTGAGACATGTTCATACACACCTGAATTATAAGAATAAAAATCGGCATAAACCGTATAAGACGCCGAGACCGGATGTATCATCAGGGCTTGTTTGATCAGATCAACATTGATTTCAGCCAATGTGATATATCCCCAATCCGGGAAAGTGATGATCTCATGGGCAAATTCAGCCAGATTAGTCGGGGCGTCAATGGAATCGGCAGCCTGATATGGGAAAAAAGCCTCGGGTGCAACACCCTCTTCCTGAATCCACGAGAGCGCACCTTCCGTACTGCCACCCTCACAACTACCGGCATTTGAGGAGATAAGTATCTGCTGTTCCGACACATCTGGCAGGGTATCCTGACGATCATGATGAATCAACCACCAACTCTCCACCTGCGCACAAGCTGAAAACGCCCAGCAACTTCCACATTGCCCCTGATTTCTAACCGGTGTAAGCCAATTGCCGTTATTTGTTCGCCAGTCAAGGCTGTCAGGTAATTCGCCAACGGTTGGCAACTCAATAAATCTGGCCTTTGCCATAGCAGGACGTGGCTTAATGGCACCCAATAAACGCTTTCGCAGTTCAGGAGACAATAAAGAAATATTATTCTCTTTAGCCTCCCATGCAGCACCTTTATCTATAATAGCCTTCTTGATTACAGCTATATTAGTTTGCGCAAAAACATTCATACCAAAAAACAAGCATAAAGCTGTTACAACAGTTCTTATCCAGGATGATTTCATGACTACCCTTTCGAAAATTTCGTTGCTTTTTGCGCACTCCTGTAACAATAATCAGGTTTGCGACATCAGATTCATTCTCTGTTTCTATATTCGTTTTGCTAGATTTTTCTGTAGATAAAATTAATCATTCAATATACGCTGTCAATACTGATTTTGCCAGCATCATTTGTATATGGACAATATTTTTTACTCTCTTCCTTAGCCCAATTTCTTTCTATATGCCATTAGCATTGCTCTTTTTTTGAGTCATCCTGCAAGGATACCTGGATTCTTTTCTTCACAATCCTCGCATTATTACTTCGGCGATAAAATGCCTTGCATAAATGTTGAGATTTGATGGTGCTGTAGTGTTAATTCCTTTTTTGCCGGATTAATAATCAATATCTTTCAAGCTTGGCCGGGTGGTTCCGTGTATCTCTGTGCCTTCCGTGGTAAAATATTCTTGCTCTTTTCCTGAGTCTATCCGTGTTCCATTAAAACCTGTTTTACTAAAACTGAAAACTCAATTTAAGCAATGTGCGCTCACCTGAATTTTGAGATGTCGTATCATGAAGCCGTACAGTCAACCATGCAATTAAACTTCCGGCCAGTGCACCTGCAATTACATCTGTGGGGAAATGTCCCCCCGCAAGAACACGGCAAATTCCACAGATACTGGCAGTGCCCACCAGACTACCCCATATCCACTTCTCAGCCCGTTCACCCCCATGTCTCAAAGACCATAGAGATGCTGCTGAGACTGCTGATGCAAAAGCAATAGACGTATGTCCGGAGAAAAACGATCGCATAGATTTCTTTTCAAGTGCTTCTCCACGTTCTGACTTTCTATATGCTGAGGGACGTACCCTTCTGACACCATTCTTTATGACCCATGTTAATCCAGCAGTTAACAATACAGACTCGCCCCATACTAACATGTCATTAAATTTTTGCTGACCTCCATTCAAGGTAAAAGCGATAATGGCACCACCCGCAAAAGCTGTTAATAATGTCATATCGCTGACAACGACAGCCGTTTTACTACACTTGTATATTGCATACCTGTCAAATATATTAACCTGTTGGGGATTGAGAGTAGATGGATCTGGCGTTATCATATCTCTTTGCAGGATCAATGACAGTCCGAATAATCCGGCAGCTGAACCCAGCAGGCAGGCATCACGGCCAAAAGATATATCTACCGTCTCCTGTGCAATTGCTTCTTGCGGACAAATAGCCAAAGCAGCCAGAATCAGGAATAGAAGATATCTACCAAAATATTTCATACTGCCTCCTGATATAAAAAAAATAGCTGAAACATTGGATGAGAACCTGTCGTAAACATTTTTAAAGAATAGGAAGGGGATAAAATGGACATTTTATCATTTTTAGTTGTTGTAATGATTATCGTAATTGCCTTTAAACTATTAGGCATCTTCTTTAAGGCAGCTTTCTTTCTCATCAGCATACCACTCCAGATATTGGCCGCTGTGATTGTTGCAGTAGTGTTATTTACTCTGCTCCCAATAGCAGGATTACTGGCTCTAATTTTAATCCCCCTGGGTTTGCTAGCCCCGTTACTACCCATTATACTTATTGGAATCGGCGTTTATATGCTGGCAAAAAAATAGACATTACACTTCTCTCTCTCCCTCCCATGTCGGGCCGAATACAAAAACAGTATTTGGCCCTATTTATTTAATGCCCTGTGTAAATAGATGTAGTTTTTCAAGTAATATATTATTTACAACGGCTTTGTTCCGATTAGCGGAATCATTGAGTATAATCCAGCCTCGTTTTTTTGCACGTATGCGCATAAAGAAACCGGGATTGATCGCCACAGGGCAACCAAAGCAGGATAACAGTGGAATATCTGCCCAACTGTCGCCAAAGGCAAATGAGGCGTCCCAATCTATCGGAGATTCTCCAAGAAGCTGATTTAAAGCTATAACCTTGCCATGATGATAGGGATGAGGTTCGAGTATCTTGCCTGTATAAATATCATTATCTATTTCCAATTTTGAACCAATACCGCCATCAGCTCCCAAACATTTAACTAATGCATCTACAATTGGGCCAAGAGTCCCTGAGACCAGATATATCTTATAACCAGCCTCTCTCAGATATGGCAAGAAGCTCATTAATTGAACAGAAAGTTTAGGCAGAATAACAGTCTCCATAATATCTGGCATTGCAGAGACAAGAGTATCGGACGACATCCCTTTAAGATAATATGATTTATAATAAACAGACTTTTCCCAGCCATGGTGCATATGCCGTATCATCATATTTAAACTGCTGATAATCTGACTATATTTCAACACACCACGCTTCTTAAAATATTTGAATAATAATTCTTCTGCGCTGATGCCTGTAAGCAAAGTCCTGTCTATATCAAATACAGCAACAGGTTGTAACATACCTGAAATCTCTGTGGATTCGATCATTTTACCGCCTCTAAAAACAAGGCGGCCAGAAGCATTTCAGTGTTAACAGGGACAATACCAACTTCAGCTACAACCAGTCCGGCAGCATGATTTGCAATTACAGCTGCCTCACTCAGGGAACCACCGGCACTCATAACCACAGATAATGCGGCTATCACAGTATCTCCGGCACCGGAGACATCATGAACTTTTTGTGCTTTGGTTGGAATAGAAACCATATCTTTATCTTTCTCTATCAAAGCCAAACCCTCTTCACCAAGGGTGATTAAAACAGCAGAACAATCTAACTCTTTAATCAAACCTCGGCCTACGTGCTCAATTGCTTCAATGGAATCGAGCCTCTCACCCATTTTATCAGAAACCTCTTTCCTGTTCGGCTTGAACAATGTGACACCTTTATAATCAAAGAAATGATCAAATTTAGGATCCACAAGCACAGGTACATCATAAGTATTAGCCATGTCAATTATGGCTTTAATCAAATCGGGTGACAATAGTCCCTTATTGTAGTCCTCCAAAACAAGACATGACGTTTCGGCAATCTGACTGGACACATAGGCCAAAATTCTATCTTGTACAGACTTGCTGATTAGTTGACGGCTCTCAATGTCTGTACGTACTACTTGCTGATTATGTGCAATAATTCTTGTTTTTACTGTTGTTGGACGGTCCGCATCTGTAATTAGTCCATCTCCATCAAGTTCATGTTCTATAAATAGTTTTCTCAGCGTTTGACCGTGTACATCATCACCTGTTACACCAACAGGAAGAACTTTTGCTCCCATTGCATGGACATTAAAACAAACATTGGCTGCACCGCCAAACCTGTGAGATTCGGAGATCACTTCAACTACAGGAACCGGTGCTTCAGGTGAGATACGGGAAACTTTACCCCATAGATAGCGATCGAGCATAAAATCACCAACTACTAAAATTCTTTGTTTATGAAAGAGACCAAACAATTCATTCAAACGGTCTTTGCTAAAAACTATCATCTGTTCCTCTGCTATGATTTTTTTTGAAATGAGTGAAAACGATCAAGTAAAGCGGCAGAATGCTTTTCAATCTCCAGCACCAGATCTTCTGTGCGGTGCGTAAAAAAATTATAAGCGATAAACGCCGGTATCGCTATAGACAGACCTACTACAGTAGTTACAAGTGCTTCAGAAATACCCACAGAGAGTGCCTGAGTCTGTCCTAAACCTTGCTCACTAATCACTTGAAAGACCTTTATCATACCAATTACAGTACCCAGAAGCCCCATCAACGGTGCAATGCCGGCAATGGTCTCTAAAACAACAAGGCCGCGTTCCAGGCTTCTGATCTCCTGTCGTCCTTTATCCTCAATTGCTTCTTTAATTTCTGCTCTGGGCCTGTCAGCTTTTTCCAGACCTGTCCTGATTATATTCAAAAATGGGCCATCCTGGCCTTTAAATGCAAATAAAGCCTTGTCTGTATCTTCAGCTGTTTGAATCTGATCTATTGTTGACAGAACATCTTCTCTAATTATGCGGCGTCTTCGTAAAAATAGAGCACGTTCAATAAAAACAGCCAATCCAAAGACTGATGTAAGTAACAAGGGATACATCATTATACCGCCCTTTTGCAGCAATGTGGCAATAGCACTCATACAAACTCCAATTTAATTCAAAAAAATCAATATTCAAAAGTTATAACAATATCAAGATGCGGTTCAGGGAAATTTTCAGGCAAGGCAGCAAACGGAGCCGAAAGAACAATGGCCCTCCGTGCAGTTTCAATTAAAGATTTTTCGCCAATATTCCTTATAAAACCAGGCCCTTCAATACTCCCATCCCTATGAATTCTATACTGGTATACTACACGACCACCTTGCCCCAGGCGCGTGTATACAGGTGGTGGATAATTATTATTGCGCAAGCGATTTAACATTGATCTTACATAAGGTGCCCATTCCCATGCATAAGTGCTCAGGGTAACGCCACCTTTGTGTTCTACCTTGCTTTTTCTCTGATCCATCAATGGATTAGCGAGACCACTTGCACCACCGGTCAGCATGCTCTTTTTAAAGCTGGAAGAATTCTGCTTTTCCTGAGGTTGCACTTCGCCAAATTCAGCCGGTTCCTGACGGTCTTCATTTGAAGGATCACTAGTCTCATTAGAAGTCTCTTTTGTCATCCCATGTGAGCCTGGCATTGGTGATGCTATAGATTTTAGATTTGTACTACCTTCGCTGTAGGGAGAATCACCTAATTGCACATCTTCGGGTGCATCATTTCTGGCTTTTAAAGTTTTATTTGAGAGTAGATGTGTATCTTGATTATCCGGCTGTTCTTCTATAGCATTTTCAGGAGCCTCAACAAATTCACGCATCTGTTTCTGCCGGGGCTGCTGCATTAGATCAAAGATAATTGGTGGAGCTTGCGCCTCATCCTCAACAGGAAATACATTACCAATTGGCGCCAACTTCCATAAAAGGATTATATGCACAGCCAATGAAAGGATAACTGTCCAAAATGTCGTATTTTTTTTCAGTGAAGGCAATCGGCTAACCATGCCAGATAATCATCTGATCCGTCAGATATGGGTAGAGCTATGATCTCCGGTACATCATAACTGTGCAGCTGCTTGATACGGGCTTCTACTCGGGAGAAAAATTGAGCGTGAGTTTTTATAAACAGTAACACTTCTGCATCCTTGTGTATTTCCCCCTTCCACATATAAGTAGATTGAATTTTTGGCAGTTGTTGAACACATGCGGCTAACGACTCCTTAACAAGGATTCGCGCAATTTCATCAGCACCACCTTCATCCTGCACTGTAGTTATAATCATTATAGCTTCATTCATAAACGTACCAGATCCTTGTAAAACAACAAATAAGTTCAGGAACTCAAATTAAATTATTTCGTAAAATGATTACACTGAATATTATGGAGCCAATATGCGCCGTTACTACAAATCCATCAGTTACTCAATCTGTTTTCACTTTTTATTATTAATATTAATAATTGCATTTGCCAATAATCAACCTGTATTTAAAAAACAAACTAAAATTAAATTTGATCTTATTAATACTACTGACAATAGCTTTATAGATAAGCAAATTTTAAAACCCTTAAAACATGTCATAGATCAACATTCAAATTTACGCCCGGCCGCTCAAAAAGTTCCTGCACCGAGTATTAATAATGAAGTTATAATTGATCAATCTGCCAACTCCATGACAGCTTTGGAAATGCTTAAAGATCGGGCATCAATACGTAATTTTTTACTTCAAAAAAATACTGTACCACTAAATAAAGATAGCGTACTCATCGCACAATCAGTAATGTGGAACAAAGAAATTTCACAACTCTCTATAACAGCACCTGTTGATGAAGTAGATCAGATGATCAAAAAACAAAACGGTGAAGCAAATATTGCCAAAATGACCGGTATGCCAACAAACATCGTCAAAGTCAGAAAACCTAAATTTGACTTTATCCCCACAGAAGATCAAATAAGAGCCCTTTCCTGGCTCTTTGAACAGGGTGAGGGTACACAGATTGATATCTACCCTACAATCAAGACGGATACACCAATTACTGCCCGTGGATTCGACCGTTCTATGGAAAAACTTACAAATAAAGGTTTTATCACAAGGGAAAAAGTTTCTCCTCAAAATCATTTAAATCTTGTAACGCCTATTGGTGGAATAGAAATTGAGATGAGTGCCAAAAACAGGAGAAATCCTGTATTTAACTACACCTTAAATGTCAAGAAAAAGCAAGTACTGGCTTTTCTCGATTCACAAATCCTACTCTTACAGGAAAAAGGTCAACAAGCTAGAACCGATAGTACACGAATAAATAAACAAATTGCTGCACTTCAGTCCAAAATTGACATTCTACGTAATAATTTCCAGTAATTATCTTCATAAGAAACTCTATATTTTTCATGAAACAAGTATACAAAAATATGCTGCTACACGCAAGATAAATCCATGTTGGATATAGCTCTATATATCTGCCTTATACTACATGGCAATTCTAAATAAATGTCTTTTTTTTATCCGATAATTCTATTATATTAACAATAATGTTACCGGTTACATTTTATTTGGAGAAGGCATGATACAACAAAGACACCGATTACAGTCCCTCGATTTATTCCGCGGCATAGCAGTTCTGGGAATGCTCCTGGCTGATTTTCCAGGATCATGGGATTCTATCTTTTCTCCATTTCAGCACGCCCACTGGAACGGTTGGACACAGACGGACCTGATCTTCCCCTCATTTCTCTTCATAGTAGGAATATCCATTACACTTTCATACAACAAACATCTGACACAAGGCACACCCATAAAGAAATTACTACTTAAAGCATTAAAACGAAGTGCCATCCTATTTGTATTGGGTATGATCACAAATATTTTTTATTCATATCCTGCTTTCGAATGGCCCACATTCCGTATCATGGGTGTTCTACAGAGAATTGCCATTGTCTATTTTGTGGCTACAACAATTGCACTCTACTTCAATTTTAAAAAGATCGTTCTTACATCTTTCACAATACTGCTCACATATTGGGGAGCAATGACACTTATAACCGTTCCCGGGTATGGCAGCCCTGATTTAGCAATCTACCCGGAAGGAATTACATCTAATCTGGCTGCATGGATTGATATGAAGGTACTGGGCACTCATGTATTTGCATGGACAAAACCATGGGATCCGGAAGGTCTGCTCACCACACTACCTGCACTTGTAAATGTACTTGCCGGTATACTGGCTGGTAGATGGATTCTGCAAAAAAGGAACGAATCAGAGAAAACAACATGGATGTTTATAGTTGCAATTGGTCTTATATTACTTGGTTGCGTTTGGCATTTTACTTTTCCTGTCAATAAAAAAATATGGAGCTCTTCATATGTACTGCTTAGTAGCGGTATAGGTCTATCTTTTTTTTCTGCTCTCTACTGGCTATTGGATGTAAAAAAAATAAAGTTCCCGATACACCCTTTTAATATACTGGGTATGAATGCCATAGGCATATTCACCGCATGTTATCTCTTTGACGGGGCAATGTATCATATTCCGATTTCGAAAGGTGGAACAGAAATAGTATTGCGCGATTTCCTTTACAGTACATTCTATGCATCCTGGCTACAACCTATGTGGGCATCCTTTCTATATACAATAATATTTATTGTTATATGGATATTCATTTTTCATTTGCTGGACAAAAAAGGATGGAAATTCAAAATTTAATTAAATCCTTTTTATCAACAGGTTCACAAGCATCTACTCCATGGAACGATAAAGCTGTGCAACAGCGGGATCATACCATAGGGGTTTCTCCAGTTCATCGGGCCAGTAACCCTTGGGAAGAGACGCATGGGCAATTACTTGTTTAATATCAGTATTCTCAATTTTTAATTTCTTTAAAGCTGAAACCAAATTCTGAAAAAAATGACGCGTTGTCGTCATGTATTCTTTATCCACAGTAGGCCCATGCCCCGGACATATGTGTTTAACTTCCAGCAACTCCCAAGCGACTAATGCCGAAATCCATGAATTCATATTTCCGCTACGGTCTCCAAAGTATGGATAGTAGTCCACTTGCACATTATCACCTGCAACTATACACTCTTCACTCTCAACATAAACATACGATGATCCCACAGAATGACCACCGGTACATCGTACAACAGCTATCGATCTGCCATGGCCCAAAACAAGATCACCTTCAAAGAACTTTGTGGGCATAAACAAATCAGCCGTCTTCACTGCATCGGCAAAACAGGGAAAAATTCGCGAATACGCTTCAACCTGTGCATTAAAATCAATGCTTAATTGATACTCAAAATATCGTCTCCCTTCATGTGCCATATAGACAGGTACATCTTTAAAGGCTCCCATACCGAAGAAGTGATCTACATGTGCATGTGAGAGTACAAGTAGCAATGTATTTTTCTCAAAGCGTTTTTCCATATCTTTACGGG
>JAGLOF010000163.1 GCA_023139105.1 bacterium | reverse complement strand
AGATGCAACCAAGGTACACAATGCAACTGTCAATAATCCTTTCTTGAAGTATTGTAAAGTGATGATTATTCTTGATTAGGTTGTGTTGTTGAAATTTAATGTGAGGTATGTTATGCGTAAATGTATGATATATATAATGATAGTACTGTTGTTGGCAGGTTTGTCAATAATTACAGGATGTGGACCTAAACCCATTGCTGAAGAGTCTCATCTCGATACACCTGAGAATCATTATCGTCTGGGTATGAATGAGTTGGAAGACGGTCATCTGAACCGCGCAGCAGAAGAATTTATGCGTGCCACTGCACTGGATCCTGACTATCCCGGTGGTTATGCCGGTATGGGACTTGTGCACGCCTTTAAAAAAGAGTTCAAGGAAGCCCTTAAACAGGCAGATAAAAGTTTGGGCAAGGATAAAAAGTTTGTAGATGGCTATGTGGCCAAGGGTCGTATTATGACCTTACACAAAAAAGGCGATGACTGGCTGAAGAAGACCCTTAAAATATTTGATAAAGGTTTGAAACTGGCAGAGAATAATGAAGGACTACGTTTTTACAAAGGTATTGCTTATAAAGAAGCTTTCACTTTTAGAAAAGCGGCTTCTCAGTTCCGTCGTGTCATTGAAATCAAAGGAGATCTTGCCGGACGTGCAAATGATGAGTGGGAACTGATGCAGAAGATTGAGAGAGCTGCTCCGGGAACACGTATAGGAATGAAAATTGCTCTTATGCCGGAAATTGACAGATCTGATCTTGCTGTTTTATTTGTCGAAGAACTAAAGCTATTAGAAGTACTTAAAAAACGTCAGCCAATGAAATACGATGCCCGTTTCAAGACACCGGATCAGGTTGAAGCGGCCGCCTCTGCAGAGCTTATTCCTGCTGATATTGTAGAGCACTGGGCCAAGAACTGGATAAGGCGCATTATGGACACAGGTGTAATGAGTACTTTCCCTGATGGTGGATTTCATCCTGATGATTCTATCTCCCGTGCCAATTATGCCACTTTCCTACAGAGTATTCTCATGGTTGTCACAAGTGATGATGCTCTTGCAACAAAATATATTGGAACACCGTCACGTTTTCCAGATGTTAATGCCACACATTTTGCTTACAATGCCATCTGCCTCTGTGTTGACCGTGGTATCATGAGTGCCGATACAATGACAGGAGCATTCTTAATGCGGGAGACTGTCTCGGGTGCAGATGCATTACTTATTATTCGTGAACTGCAGAATGCTCTGCGCATGACTTTTTAGTGGAGAACGCTATGAAGCGACTCGCTATTTTATTCATTTTTCTCATGGCCATTCCAATTATGGCGCAAAATATTGATTCTACGGCATCCAGAGAAGTAGTGGCAACCGGTATCGGGTCCATTATTGACGGTGATATAGCGCATGCCAGAGACGATGCTATCGATGATGCCCTGCGTACAGGAGTGGAGCAATCTCTGGGCCTGCTACTTGAGTCTCAGACAGTGGTTGATAACTATCAACTTCTGGAAGATCGTATCTTCAGCAAGACTCGTGGATATGTGCAGCGTTATGATATTGTTAAGGAGTCAAAACGCGATGCCATGCTCTATGAAGTAACGCTTAGAGCCGTAATCCGTATGGCTGATCTTGAGACAGACCTTGATGGAATTGCCACCTTGATGCGGCGTAAGAATATGCCTCGTGTCATGGTAATGATTCAGGAGCGTAATGTAGGCGAGACCAATGGGCAGTACAGTTTTTTTGAAGCAGATATGAATACAGCAGAGACTGTCATCATGGATGTGATGATGGGCAAGGGATTTAAATTTGTCGATCCTACAACCGTGCGTGCCAATCTCAAACGTCAACAGGCCGCTGCCATGCTGGAAGGTGATCCGGCCAAAGCTGCATCCATAGCAAAAACATTGGGTGCAGAGGTGGCAGTTACTGGCAAGGCCATTGCCAAGGCTACAGAGATTGAGGTTTTTGGTGCCAAACAACGCTCGCAACAGGCGACTGTAAATCTCCGGGCAATACGAACAGATACAGGTGATATTATAGCCACTGCATCGGCGCAGGGAGCTTTTCCGCATATTAATGATGTAATTGGTGGTACCAGGGCCATTGAAAAGGCCGGTAAGAAAGCTACTGAAGAAATCATATCAAAGATCCTGGAGCGTTGGTCAGCTGATGTCTCTCAAGGCACTACTTTGTCCTTGGAAGTCAAAGGTATTTCCGGGTTTGATCAAATTTCATCTTTTAAAGCATCATTAGAGTACTGGGTACGTGGTCTTACTTCTGTGAATCAACGGGAATGGTCCGGAGAACACGCACTGTTTGAAGTAATCATGACCGGCAACAGTGATGATCTGGCACAACGTTTGTCAGGAAAAAAAGGTAATGGATTTGTAGTTAAAGTGACAGGTATGACGCAAAATAGCGTCTCAGTTCAATTGCAATCAGAATAGTGATGAGGTGCATTATGAAACGCAGGATACTTGTTCTGGCAACATTGATGTTGAGTTTAGCCGCCGGTACTGTTCTGGGGCAATTGAAAAAACGAATTGCCGTTTTTTCTTTTGAGAATAAATCCAGGCAAGGTTGGAGTTGGTATACAGGTGGTTCACCGGGTGATGGTATGGCAGATATGCTCATAACAGAGCTGGTGAAGTCTGGTAAATATATGGTAATTGAGCGCAGTGAAATAGCCAAAATAATGCAAGAGCAGGATATGGGTATGACCGGACGCGTTACCGAACAGAGTGCGGCAAAAGTTGGGAAGCTGCTGGGTGTAGAGCTTGCTGTTATGGGGGCTATTACAGAATTTGGTGCTTCCAAGGGGGGTACCGGAGGACGCCTTAAGGGTATAGGTATCGGTGTCTCCAAACAAAAGGCAACAGTGGCAATTGATGTCCGCATTGTTAATACCAATACCGGTGAAATACTTGCTGCAGAGAATGTACGTAAAGATAAATCAAAGGGTGGCTTGAGAATATCTACACCCAAAGGTGGATTTAGAAGCAGAACGGATTTTGATCGTTCTCTGGCTGGTAAGGCTACAAGGGAGTGTATAGAATCCATTATGGAACTGCTTGAGAATCAGATTGCTTCTGTGCCATGGGAAGGCAAGGTGATTCTTGTTCGTGGTACTGATATTTATATTAAGCCGGGTTCTTCTGCAGGCGTAAAAGTTGGTGATGTCTTCCATATTTATTCCGAAGGTGAGGCTTTGATAGATCCTGACACAGGACTGTCACTTGGCAGTGAAGAGGTGAAAGTTGGTACAATCGTTGTTCAGTCGCTGGTATCAGGTGGAAAAGCGGCTAAGGCGGTGGCTAAAAGTGGCAGCGGTTTTACAAAGGGACATCTGGTCAGAATGAAATAACTTTACATTTAAAGAGTTATATGGAGGAGGGCTGTTTATTTCTGTCCTCCTCTTCTTTGTTTTCACTGTGTCCTTTGTGAGATTATTAGAACACAAGAGCTTCCTCGCACAGAGCTCACAAAGGACACAAAGGAAAGAAAATAATTTTAAAGGGATATAATTTTTGTGCCCTCCGTGTCCTTTGTGCGAGAAATAAAAAATTATCCTCAAGTGAAGATAGCAACTGGGATAAAAGAGAAAACAGATATGTGGGAATGACAGTTTTTATATTGCTGTTAAGTTATTTTTAAGAACACTCGCACAAAGCTCACAAAGGACACAAAGGAAAGAAAAGAATTTTAAATGGATATAATTTTTTATGATGAGCTGTGTCCTTTGTGTGAGAAATGAGAGATAGCCCTCGATCGAAGATAACTGAATGAATAAAAACAGACTGGAAAAATTGAAGAGAGTGACTTGCACAAGTAAATTTAAAGGCGCAATAATAATGAATGAGAATGAGATTGGTAAGATTGTTGTGGATTGTGCTATCCAGTTGCATATGGATATTGGGCCTGGTTTATTAGAATCGGTTTATGAATTATTACTCGTTCATAAGTTACAGGAACGAGGTTTGCATGTTAGTCGTCAAGTATCTATTCCAATAAAATACAATAATATTAAATTTGATGAGGGATTCAAAGCGGATATACTTGTCGAAAATAAGGTTATTTTAGAATTAAAGTCAACTGAAGTAACTGCAAGAGTACATAAAAAACAGGTGCTTACTTATTTGAAATTATCAGAATTGAAATTGGGTTATTTGTTGAATTTTGGACAAGAATTAATGAAAGATGTCATTACCCGATTTCTAAACGGAACTATTGAATAATTTCTATTTTGTCTTTGTATGATTTTTAAAATACAAGTTCCCTTGGTACAACGTTCACAATTCGGCAACTAGAGAAAACAAAGATATTGACTCTTTTTTCTTTGTGGCCTCCGTGTCCTTTGTGCGAGAGATGAGAGATAGTTCTCGATCGAAGATACTAGAAGAGATAAAAGAGAAATAGATATGCGGGAATGGTAATTTTCATATTGTCGTTAAGTTTTTTTAAGAGCTTCCTCGCACAGAGCTCACAAAGGACACAAAGGAAAGAAAAGAATTTTAAATGGATATAATCTTTGTGTCCTCCGTGTCCTTTGGTGCTAGAGATGAGAGATAGCTCTCGTTCGAAGATAAAAGAAGTGATAAAAGAGAAAAAGAAAAATTGTAGAGAGTAAGGATTTATATTTTGTCTTATATGATGGATCAACATATTCCAGGAGCGACAAATGTCTGATGAACATACAATGCTGCAATCACCGATATCAACCCGTCAGTGGCTGGCCGGCGCAGGTGTGATAGTTCTGTTAACCGCCTTTTTGTACGGTGTCAGGAGTATATTGTCACCTCTGCTCATAGGCGGTTTTTTGCTCTTTTTTTTAAGTGGATTAAAGGAGCTTGCAATGATGCGCAGGCTTGGCATCATTGTAACTTTGACATTAATAACATGGATTTTTGTTAATGCTCAGAATGTAGTATTACCGTTTTTGATCTCATCTATACTGGCTTATCTCTTTAATCCGGCAGCAGATTGGCTGGAGCAGAGGAAAATACCCAGAACTATTGCTGTATTGTTAATCATGTTTGTGGTAATAACTTTAATGGTAGTAATTGGCGTGACATTGATACCCAGCCTGGTACGAGAGATTCAAACATTGATTGAGAAAATACCTGAGTTTGCAACAATGTTATTGCAGAAGACAAAAGATAATCTGGCAAATCTCCTGAATATTCTTCGTCTTGATGCTGAGAAATTACAACAGGGTATCGTGGATGAGGTGCCGCGCAGGGCAGAAGTGGTTCTCTCAAACCTTCTAAAAGGGATGACGGGTATTGGTGCACTTCTGGGGCAGATATTAAATATCGTACTTGTACCCATTCTTACATTCTACTTTATCAAGGATTTTCCACGTATTCAATCATGGCTTTTAGAATTAATACCACGTCGTCACCGTAATTTAACACTTTTCTATCAATGGCGTTTTAACCGTATTTTAGGTGGATATATTCGTGGGCAATTGATTGTTGCAACATTTATCGGCCTGTTTACAGGTCTGGGACTGGCATTTTTCAGAATTCCATTCGCTTTACTCTTGGGATTCCTGGCTGGATTGCTTAACTTTATACCTTACATTGGTCTCTATGTAAGTTTAGGGTTGGCCATTTTGGCTACGCTTTTCCCGGCAGCCCCGCCATGGGCACTAGTTAAAGTTTTAGGTGTCTTTGTAGCAGCGCAAGGTATGGAGGCCTATGTTTTGTCACCGAAGATTGTCGGTGAACGTGTGGGACTGCATCCGGTGGCAGTTATATTTTCAATCTTGATTTTTTCCAGATTTCTCGGATTCTGGGGTTTGATTGCAGGAGTACCAACGGCTGCATTAATCAAGTTCCTCCTTGATGAATGGAAACGTCGGCAGAAGTGGAGGGAGATGCTTGCCGAAAAAAGTAATGCTGACAATCCAATCTATTGAGTCGGGCAGTCTTGCAGATAAAGCCAGGCTGCGGCCCGGAGATATTATTCAATCAGTCAATGATATGCCTGTCAGTGATGAAATTGATTTTCAGTTTTATGCTTCTGCGCCAAAATTAAAATTAAATGTTATCAGGCAAAATTCTGTGCGCAAGGCCAAAATCAAGCGTCGGGAAGGGCAGTGGTTGGGGATTGAGTTTCAACCCATGGACTGCATGTCCTGTGGTAATGCCTGTATTTTTTGTTTTGTAGATCAGAATGCTCAGGATATGCGCGAGACACTTTATTTCAAAGATGAAGATTATCGGCATTCCTTTTTATATGGTAATTATGTGACCATGACCACGGTCTCAGCTGCTGATATTGATCGTATAATTAATCAAAGATTGTCACCTCTTTATATCTCTGTACATGCGGCAAAACCTGATGTGCGTAGAAAATTGTTAGGCATCACCAGAGATGATCATCTTTTTGAGAAGATAAAAAAACTTGTTGATGGCGGTATTGAGATTCATGCTCAAATAGTGCTGTGCAGAGGCATTAATGATGGAACTATACTGGATGAGACACTTCATGAATTAGCGGGATTTTATCCTTCTGTTAAATCCGTTGCCATTGTCCCTGTAGGGCTGACTAAACATAGAGAGGGATTAGTCCATCTGCAGAGCTATGACGGCCCGGCATCAAAGAGCTTGCTCAAACATGCTGCCAGCGTGCAGCACCAGTTTGTACGCCAATTGAATACACCTTTTTCTTTTTTTGCAGATGAATTTTATCTTCGTGCAGATGAGGCTCTTCCAGACTCCGATCATTATGAAGGATTTTGGCAGATTGAAAATGGTGTTGGAATGATGCGACGGTTTTTATCAGACTTTTCAAATGATCAGGCTGATTTTCCGGAGCAGCTTGAGATAGAAAGGCGTATTGTTCTTGTATCAGGAGCCCTGGCAGGCCCTGTAGTTGAAAAAGTTGTTATGCCGCGTCTTGCAGCTATAAAAGGGCTGCAAGCACATCTGGTACAGGCTGACAATAGCTTGTATGGAAAATCAGTAACAGTAACAGGGTTGCTCTCAGGGGAAGATTGTCGAGATGCAGCATTATCTGCCGGACCTGCTGATTTAATTGTTTTACCACCAAATTGTATTAACCAGGATGGCCTGTTTCTGGATAATCTGACTATCTCAGATCTGGAAACCGCGCTGGAAGCTCCAGTAACATTATTGGATTCATTTGCAGAATTGTGGGACTTATTATGAGTAAACCTGTTGTAGCAATTGTCGGACGTCCAAACGTCGGCAAATCGACACTTTTTAATCGTATCATCGGCCGTCGCGAAGCTATTGTTGATGATGAACCCGGCATTACACGTGATCGTAAATACGCCGATGCCGAGTGGGAAAGCCGCCCCTTTTTATTAATAGATACTGGCGGATATGTTCCTAAAACAAAGGATGCCATAGAATCAGGCATATCACGTCAGGTACTGGAAGCACTTGCAGAAGCTGATGTTGTATTATTTCTTGTAGACTGTCATACAGGTATCACAGATGTAGACGGTGAAGTTGCTCGTCTGCTGCGTGGAGCTGAGAAGACTGTGATTTTGGCAGTAAATAAGGTTGATAATGCCTCACGTGAGAATGAGGCATTTGAATTTGTCCGTCTGGGCCTGGGAGATCCTGTGGCTATTGCCGCACTTGAGGGACTGGGCATTGGTGATTTACTGTCAGATCTGGTAGCACATTTTCCCGATGATACTATTGTTGAAGAAGAAGATGACTCTCGTGTTAAACTGGCAATTGTAGGACGTCCCAATGCCGGTAAATCAACATTCATTAATACTCTTTTGGGGCAGGAGAGGCTCATTGTTACAGATATTCCCGGTACTACACGTGATGCAGTAGATGTAGACCTGATAATCGGTGATCGTGAATTTGTACTTATTGATACAGCCGGACTACGCAAACAGCGCAAAGTGAATGATAATATTGAGTTTTATTCGAACCTCAGAACTCATCGTGCAATTGAGGCTTGTGATGTTGCTTGTCTGTTTGTGGATGCCAGTCGCAGTCTTGAACAGCAGGATATGCGTGTCTTAAAGGAGATAATTGATGCCAGAAAAGGTGTTGTAATTGTAGCCAATAAGTGGGATCTGGTTAAGAATAATGAAGAACTGCTTATGATCTGGAAGGATGAACTGGATAAAAAAATGCATGGATTTGCATATGTACCGGTTCTTACTATTTCCTGCCTTGAGAATATGCGTGTTAATAAAGTGCTCGATACAGCATGGGTTGTGGCAAAGGACAGACATAAACGTCTGCCATCTCCTGATCTTAATCGTTGGCTTGAAAAATTGAATCAACGTTATCAACCTCCTGCAATACAAGGCAAACGTATCCGTATACAGTTTGTAACACAGATTGGTGTAACTCCGCCAAAGTTTGCATTCTTTGCTAATCATCCACATCTACTCAAGGTTCCGTATAAACGCTTTCTGGAGAATCAACTTCGTGAAGCATTTGGTTATGATGGTGTGACAATTTCTTTTGTGTTCAGGAAAAAGTGAGGAAGCTGTGATCAGAACCATCTGTATATTATTATTGTTGATTCAATATAGCCACTTGCAGGCCCAGCACCTTCATCAGAAAGTTGAACGTGCTGTTGCAGAAAATCAACTAAGCAATATTGAGGGATTACGATTGAAGGTTCAGGGGCTATATGCACCTGCGACACTGCCTTCTTATTTCCAATCTACTAATAGTTTGCCTGTAAAATCTGCAACCGATCTGGCATATCAAGTTCATCATTGGGCAGAGAGTAATTCCGTTGACAATGAACCTCTGTTTAAAAGACTTGTATCCAGGCCCTCGGCAGATACATCATTCGTCTCACCGGGACGTGAGTTCAGAGTGCACTACTATACCAGCGGCGGCAATGCTCCTGATATGACAGATGCCAATAACTCAGGCGTTCCCGATTACATTGAGGGTGTAGCACAGGCATTGGATTATTCATATGAATTGATTATAAATCATCTTGGATTTAATATACCGCCTGATGATAATAATGTAGACGGACCCGAGTGCGATGTTTATATTTGTAATCTGGGCGGTGTATATGGGTTAACAAATTTTGAAACAAAGCTTGCTGATGATTCATGGATAACCTATATCGAGATGGACAATGATTTTACTTCAACTCCCACCAAGGGACTTGACGGTGCACGTGTTACAGCCGCTCATGAGTATTTTCATGTAGTCCAATTTGGGTACATCGGACGTGATGATGATCACAATGGTGGTCTGGATGATATTTTTCTCATGGAAGCCGCCTCAACATGGATGGAAGATTTTGCATACGATGATATAAATGATTATCTATTCTATCTGCCAACATTTTTTAATTCCAGAAATGTAGCCTTTGATTATCAATACGGTCTGCATATGTATGGGCTGTGTATCTGGTTCCACTATCTGCATGAGCGTCTTGATGGAGTTCAATTTGTAAAGGAATTTTGGGAGACCTTGATAAATGTTCCTGCACTTGAAGCTATGGATCAGGTATTGGGCTTGAGACAATTAAATTTTACCGATGAGATGTCCCGTTTTTATGCCTGGAACTATATGACCGGAGGCAGGGCTGATGAAGATATATATTATCCGGAAGGTGCTACATATCCGCAAATTTCAATGACCTTAGATCTTATGTTATCCGGAGATACTTCCTTTGTGGCAGATGTGAAGGCAAAGGCTGTAAGATATTACAGGTTTAATCGTGAAGATAATGAAGTTCTTCTGGCTGTAACAAATGGCCAATGGAATGTTGATCTTCCAACAACGCAGACTCAACTTAGTCTGCTACGCACTGCTGGTGTGGAGGGGCATACAGACATTGGTGGTAGTTATTATGCCAAACTCATTCATGCTGAGACAGAAATCTGGCGTGGCGTTGCTTGTGTTGAGACTGTTCAAGATGAATATACAATGAGAACTTTTGATGTTGAACCGGTTGTAGAGCCTGAAGATGATGTAATACCGCCATTCCCGAATCCGTTTATTCCTGAGCAGCATGGTAATGTGCGTATATTATTCCCTCAAGGTGATGAAGATAATGAGGGTAATGTCCGGGTATGTATTTTTAATACTCTGGGTCACAGTATGAGAACTATTAAGATGAACTCAAATGTCTGGCAGTATTCCTGGGACGCTACTGATAAACATGGTATTGATGTTGCTTCCGGTGTTTATGTTGTCATTGTCTACAGAGGTTCAAAAAGGGTTTACAGGCAAAAGCTGTTGGTGATCAGATAAAAAAACAACTTGCGTTTTTAGGATATTCGTAGTATATTTAATTCTTGGTTGGGGCCATAGCTCAGCTGGGAGAGCGCTTGACTGGCAGTCAAGAGGTC
>JAGLOF010000162.1 GCA_023139105.1 bacterium | reverse complement strand
TAACGGAATGAACGACAGCATATTTATCAGGACTTCCCCACGAGTAGTATTTTTCGAAAACTAAATAGCCGTTCTTGACAACCAACAAACTAAATGCATCGGGAAGTCTATTTTGGATAAATTCGTCTGCTATCAATAGTTTAGCGGAACCCATACCCTGCATCTCAGGGGTAGAAGATCTCCAATCGCTGGTGGGCCAGTATTCCCGCTTTTTTGGTTGTTCGCAAACTGCATATTCAGTCAAGAATGCAAAAAGGGAAAAAGTGAGAATACAAAAAATTTTTTTACTACAACTCAAATTAAATATTTTCATTTTTATCCTCCTTTATGCTGAACATATGACCCACAAAACACCTTATTTTTTCTTAACCATTATTATGGTGCTGATTTGCGAGTCGAGTTGACCGCGGGAACCGCCCCCTCAATCTCTTACGCAACCAGACGTGAACCTCTCGATTCATCCGGCTCCTATGGACATCGACCAGCCGATTGTCGTACGAGTCGCCAGTGCGCAAACAGGTGAGGCATCTGTTTCGCAATGCGCCCAAGCCAGTAAAAAGCTCTGAATCTGCGACGGCGCAACTTTTCATTTTTTTTAACAGCTAATCGTTTACTCAGCGATGCATTCCAGCACAGCAGGGCCACGGTTGGTCGGTATGACTCTCGATGTTGCCAGTCCGGCAGAATCTAAAAGAGTTCTGTATTCATCAATGGCCCTTTCACGGCCGCCTCCCATTACAAGAACCTCTATATCGAGTAATTTTGCGACGGAAAAGCCAGACCCAGGTTCCAGGAGATACTCTACGATCCACAACCTTGTTTCAGCATTCATGCCCCGTGAAATATTTTTGAGAATCCGACAACAAATATTATCTTCCCAGTCGTGCAGTACATTCACCAAAAAGTATGCATCGCATGCGGGTGGTGTCTCCTTGAGAAAGTCGTGAGGAATTGCCTTGCAGCGGTCCTTAAGATCTGCTTTTGCGATAGCCTTTTCCGCAGGCACAACCGCCCCTGGCATGTCGGCTACAATACCTTTGATATGAGGATAACTAACAAGCAGTTGAATCAAAAACGAACCCTGACCGCCTCCTACATCACAGATTGAACTAAATCCCGAGAAATCACAGGCTTCAATTACCGCTTCGGCAAACCTTATCGCCTTCAATCCCTGTCCTTGATCCAATATTGCCCGTGCCTCAGGGTTCTCCTCCATCCACTCAAAAGCCTGCTTGCCGAAAGCGTGGTCAAAACCCGGTTTGCCGGTTCGGATAGTGTAAGCCAAACTGTTCCATGCCTTGTCATGCCAGTCGGAAAGAAACATTCGCGCCATAGGCCGCATGGCGTCCGATAGAAGGCACTGGGCAAGTGGCGTCATACCGAATATGCGTTCGTCTGTCTCGGCGAAAATTCCGATTGATGAAAGAGCCCTGAGAAGCCGATAAAGGGAGGGTGGGTGCGTGTTGGTTTTTTCTGCCAGAGCATCAACACTTAAAGGGGCATCGCGTAAAAGATCGGCAATGCCGAGTTCTGCAGCCACGTAAATCGGTTTAGTTATCCATTTGGAGGTAATCCATTTCATCATTTGATCTTCTGATGATGGAATTTGCTCTGACATTATATACTCCTTGGCCGGTGGAATGTTAGATATAGTGGGTCATGAACACACTATAGAATTTATTTTAAATTCCTTGTGTTCCTGTCTCTTTTATTGCTGTGCGTAAGGCCTTGCGATCTATCGGAGGAATCGCTATACCTGCTCTGGTTTCCAGCGTTATTGCATTTTCAGGGCAACCGGAAGCACACACTCCACAGCCAATACATCTATCCAGGTCAATGTCTGGCACATCCCGGGCACTCATTGTTAGTGCTTCAGTAGGGCAGTTATCGATACACGTTTCACAAGCTGTGCAGAGGCCAAAATCCCAAATGGGCCGGAATCCAGAATTCATGGAAAGCCCTGGCTTTGGTTGATCCAGAGCTGTTTTCAGAATCATACAATGGCAGCTACAACAGTTGCATAGAAAATCAATTTCCTGCCGATTGATCGAAGTGTGCACCAGACCAGCATCTTCAGCAAGCTTCAAAATGCTTAATGCTTCATCTTTATTGATCAGTCGTCCCATTTTCCGGTCTATGATAAATTGCGCGCTCATGCCAAATTGCATACAGACTTCATTTGGTTTGCCGCAATCGTCATCTATATCGATCAGTTTGGCTTCATGACGGCAGAAACAAGTGGAAACCGAAAGTGGTTCATATTTCTCAATATAAGCAGCTACCTGGTCGTACGTATGGATCGTATTGCCAGCCTCGATTTTTCTGTCCACAGGGATTACACGTGTTGTAGGGAAAGTTACCTTGGGTGGACCTTGAATTTTGTCTACCGCAGCTTTATATTGATGAATGAGTTTCGCAAGTTTCTTGTCTTTTTTCGTGCTGGTGCCACGCATAAATTGATACTCGAATACCCCAGGAACCAAGAGGGGTGCCCCATAAATGGCTGTGGCCTTAAATTTACCAGTTGTACAGAGACCTTTATTAGCCATTGACTCCAGAATATCTGCCACTTCGTTTACTGGCTTATCTATTCCATCAGCTATCGTACTAGGCGGATTAAAGCCGCGCGGAATAGCACAATAAATCTCAGCTTCTTCAGGCGTAAATAACTCCTCCATCAGAGCGTAAAATTCTGGAATATCAACACCAGGGTATCTTCCACCACGTTGAGCCAGGGTTTTACATAAATTTTGATAAATTGTTGCCGTCATTATTTGTCCCCTTTCCAATTCCGTATGTTTAGGTTTTGTTGATATTGTATAATGATCTCACAATATCCTCTGTAGAAATATCCACTATGACTTTACCTTGGCATCCTATCTTTTATTCCCATCCTTTCTCATATTTTGGTAGATCGTCGATAATTTTATAATAATCGCTAATTTGGCTGATCCAAACATGACCAATAGTTTCAAGTTTGATCGGATCATCAAGAGAACCCGCTGCCACAGCAATTCTCTTTTGATCTCTAGGATGCCAGAAAAGCGATGAACCGCATTCGGAACAGAATCCTCGATAAACATTAGGAGTTTCATCGGTTATCGATTGGTACCATTTAAGACCTCGTTGTTCCAACAAAGTCAGACTTGTATACTTTATGCTTGTATAAGCACCAAAATTTCCGTGAAATTTCCGGCATTTTGAGCAATGGCAGTTAACGATGCCACGCAGTTTATCATTTATCTCGTAGCGTACCGCCCCACAGAGACAACCACCGGCGGTCCCAGGGGAATTTTCAGGTTTAGCATTCATGTTAATCTCCTTTCTTAATAAGCAATTTGAAGCCTACCCATTTTTTTCTAAATATGGACACTTAAGAATACAAACCATGCAACCATTATCACCTAAACAAGAGTTCATATCTAATACATCTTGTCTCGAATTTGGATGATTATCAAATTGACATAATGTTAATGACTTCTTCGGACATTTGTCTATACAAACTGTGCAATTTTTACACAGATTATTTAGTGGCTTATCTGGATATAATTTCATATTTGTCAAGATTGCTATCAACCTATGAATGGGTCCATACTCTGGTGAAACGATCAATAATATCTTCCCTGCCATCCAATACCGGCTTCTTTGGCAAGTATTTTTAATGACAATAAGCCTATACGATTTTCGGGATCATACTCATCTTCAGGATGGATGACTAAATATTACATTTCCTTTTCCTCAAATGACGATCAGATAACACATACTGGCAGAAATCAATCGATGTGATGTCAATCGTCGGCATTTGTTTTATTTTTGTTTCCCATATTGATTTGTTTTATTAATGATCCATACGTATTCAATAGAAATTTTCTCTATTATCCTATTGTCCATGTGGCCAATCATCTTCATCCTCTTTGTTCTGAAAGGGATTCTATATTGCTTTCATCAATGGAAAATTTGAATATCTCGCTATATGCCTATTTTGTCTTGAATAATCTTTCAAATCCTGGATATGGAGCTAATTGAATAAAATCGAAATATATTAAACCTTCCTGTGCTAAAGGTAGAGTTGATAATTTTTCTTTTGCTTCTTCTAAATTTTCACATTCAAGAATCAATACTGCACTTGTTTGGTCTGATCGGAAATATATTTCACGAATTACTCCCTTTTTATAAAGTTCCCAAACCCTTCTTGCTTCAGTCTCCAAATGAGGTTGAAAATCTTCTGCTGTTTTACCCGCAAATTCTTTCTCAATTGCTAATATCTTCATTAAAAACATCCATTATGCAGTATTAAAACCGCAAATAAGCTGCGTGCCAACAGCATTTCGAACCTACACGGCTTTTACAGCAAACCGCCTGCCTTATCTACGTCAGCTTCATTTGCTCTGTTATATGCAATTATTTCCAAAATATACCTTATGCATTCAAAGCCGATATTTTATTTCTTTTATCTATCCACCAGCCAGTCAAGGGGAACACCATCCAAGGGACGATATAGTAGACTGTAACATACCAGTATTTCCACAGAAAGCTCGTTCCATAGCCAAGATAGAAGCCGCAATAAATAAGATCATATATGAATAACGGAATTGTAATATAAGAAGAAAGCCATAGGCCAACTGATAAGCCACGATTTTGCTGTGCATGCTTCGCACTGAAATAAACGATAAACCAAATAGGTGGGAAAATTAAGATATCAAAAATAACCATAAATTTGGTTGAATATTGTTGATAGTAATCGGGAAGACCAACAATCCAAAATAGAATCCAAGCAAAGGTAACACCTAATAGAAGTCTTAAATGTTTTTTAAACCGTTTTGAATTCATCATTTCGAAGATAGCATTAATATCGTACTGTGGGTAAGTATATGCCATAAAATCTATCTTTTGAACGTTTGAACTTAGGACACCAATTTCTCATATGCGGAGATGAAGAAGAACACCATTGACCACATCCAAAGTCTTTACGATCATTAACAACTGGTTTTTTGCATTTTGGGCAGTTTCTTGTTATCTCATCTTTAAAGAATTCGACCAGATGTCCGCATGTTTGGCATTTAACATCAAATATTGCATCAAATCCCCATTCCTGCCAATTATTTCCGGTGCATTTTCTCATATTTTCATTACTCCTTATCTTGGGATTATGTGTGTATTTGACTATACCAGAGTCCACAGTTTTGTGAAGTATGCTTTACGCACTTTCGACGCCCCGGGCTCGGCTCATTTATCCAGATCCGTTTTTCTGATTATAACCGACACCCCCAGCTGTTTCTACTCCTAGTTTTATGACATGTGAGCGAATATTATCTTTATCCAATCTCGTATTCCTTGCATTTTATAGACTGTTTACCGATGTAGTTTATAA
>JAGLOF010000161.1 GCA_023139105.1 bacterium | reverse complement strand
CCTCTGTCAATCGGATTTGTATGATTATATGATAGTAGACTATAGAATTTAAAAATAGGAAAAAACTGATGAAATGGCAAATGATTTCTGAACGGAGATATAGGGGATATCCTGATAGGAGCTGATTTTTATATGTCTTCATTAAATTGGTTTGGAATTTTGATAGTGAATAGACATAATTGGATTTTGTCATAAAATCATTGCATTCCCTCCTTCCTTTTTATACTATTAAATATTGTATTTTTTATAAAAAGGAGAATATGATGCAAATTTCAAAGATAAAATTTAGCGCAGTATTGTTTGCAGTCATTTTATTTTGTCCATCACTACAAGCCCAGATCAGAATTGTGGAGCCGATTGTTGTCACAGGAGCAGACCTGTCAACATTTGCCGGAGCACCTGTAGAATCTCTTTATCTGTACGCATACATCAATGAGGCATGGGAGATGATACCAATGCAGATTGATGAACGGTCTGCCGGTGGCTCTTTATTTGAATCCGATGATGGTTTGCTAGACGCAAATGACGAACTTATATTCCAACCGCAAGACGGTGGCGCGGCAACAGACACATGGATTTTGGACGTAGATTCCAGGAATTATTCAAGGGTTCGGCTTACTGTCACTGATGCGGTTCAAAGCCATACTATCGAGATTTATCTCTATCGTTCCGGCACGCTGGATGCCTCTGCTATGCCGGATTATATCAATTATAATGCTGATAACGATGAGGTACTTACTGATAGTTATCGCATCGGATTTGATGATGATAAAAAATTTATTGATGAGTTGTTCTTTAAAGAAAACGGTGGATATTCGGCAGATCTGGTTGACAGGCAGAAGACGCGCATCAAAGGCCAACAGGTCTTTACCAGTTACAGCCTGACTGAAGATGATTTCAATTGCACGAATATTTACACCAAAGTGGGGAAGATACGTGTATCCAGAAAGACCGAAGGCTATTTTTCTGTTTCAGGAGTGACGCAAAATGTAAGTGGTATGGGGCAGTTTTACAAAGAATTTTTTGCCACGCCTGAGGATAGCTATAATATTCATTCATCGGTTAATATGCTTCGCAACTCAATCGACCTCACTGCCGGAGCTACAGGTGCAATCGCCTCTGATGAAAATAATGCAACTATAGCAGTGGATGGATCAACAGATGGAGATCTTCAGGAAAATATTTCATCTGCACTCTGTGCTCATTATTGGGCAAAATTGAAATTTTCAAACAATTCTCTGGTGACAGTGGGCGATTTTTCACAGGTAGCCAGCTCAGCCAAGGTCTATTACCATGACGATTCATCGGGTGGAACTGCTGATGGTACAGCCGATACAGGTGATGGGGCCTCCTGGGGCGATATGGGTGTCAAGTTTGATAATCCCAACAGCGGACAGCTCGTACTTTCATCCAAGGCGTATTTCGGTATTGGCGTAGATATATCCGGCCCGATATGCCAGAGCTATTTTGATAGCCCCCTGACAGCCGCAACAACAGAGGAGAGTTATGTGGAGTCTGGTGTTGAAGACAGCTATGAAGCCTTGCGTACTTTTTGTCTGCATCAGAACTACCCCAATCCATTTAATCCCGAAACCACTCTTAAGTTTGACATGCCCCAATCGGCCCATGTCAGGTTGACAGTTTATGATGTGAAGGGCCGGGAGGTCGCTGTATTGAAGGATGATGTTATGAGCACCGGACGGCATTGTGTCGTCTTTAACGCCGCCCGGCTGCCCAGTGGTATTTACACCTGTTGCCTCAAGATAGGTAATGTTTTGCTCTGCCGAAAAATGTTGTATCTTAAATAATGAAGCATTTCCGGCAGGTTTTACCCCGGTTATAGCTTCTGGCTCCGGCCTAAATGTCGTGGCCTTTCAATCCGATTAACAAATAACTAGGTAAAACCATTGGAGGAGCTGTAACCTAAAATATTGTAGTTCAACCTGATGCCTGGGGAACGACTATCAGGTTGAAGTCGGGCACAAGGCACTGGCGAAAGGTCAGTGGAGGCGGGTTTTTATGATTCAGAAAGAGGAGGGTGATATGAATCTTTACCGAATTGGGACTGTAATCTTTCTGGTCTGCATTGCTTTGAACATCGGCAGTTTGAATGCCCAGACCGAAACCGTCATTCTTCCTGCAAACGGAGAGAAAGATGAAGGTTTTGGCATGCGCATTGATGTTTACGGTGATTATTTAATTGTCGGCGCACCCAACAATGATGTCTATGGCACTTCAGCCGGTAAAGCCTATATTTATAAGCAGATTGACGGGCAATGGGTAGAGCAGCAGGAGCTCTTTGCCCATGACGCGCAGGCTTATGACTACTTCGGGAACTCTGTGGCCATCACCTCCAGCATGGCCTGTGTCAGTGCCATGGGCCTGCAGCGAGATTCCACCAATGCCGGGGCTGTTTATGTCTTTGATAAAATAGGGGATGACTGGCTGTTGCACAGCAAGCTGACACCCCCCGGGCTGCAGCCCGGAGCTTATTATGGCTACAGGATGGATTTCAACGGTGATTATCTGTTTATCAGCGCGCACGGCACCGGCATGACCAATGGATGCGTTTATGCTTTGGAACGAAATGGCTCCAGCTGGTACTTCAGGCAGGCGCTTCAGCCTGCGGACAATGCGGCACGAGACCAGTTCGGCCGATCACTGGCAACGGCGGGCAGCTGGCTGGCCGTTGGCGCCATGGCCAGGGATGATGACACGGACAGAACCGGTGCGGTTTATCTATATCGATATAATAACGGTTCATGGGAGGAATGGGGGATAGTTCTTCCTCCAGAACAGCAGGAAAATCTTTATTTCGGGAAGTCTCTGGACCTTCGCTATTCAGAGAGCGGTACGCTGCACCTTGCGGTGACCTCTGATGACCCTGCCAAAGGGGAGCAGGCCGGTCAGGTTTATGTCTACCGTTATGACGGAGATTTTGTCCTTGAGAAGCAAATGACATCGGGGCAGGGACAAACAATGGACCGCTTTGGCTGTGATGTGGCCCTTGGGGATGATTTTCTGGCAGTGGGGGTGGATCATTTTTCAGCCTGGCATGACTATCAGGGTGCCGCCTATCTATATAGGCAGGCCGGTCAGAGCTGGTATGGCTGCGGTAACTTTGTGGATCGTCACCCAATGGAAATGGGACTTTTCGGGGTTTCCGTTGCCATGAACAACGACTATCTTTTTGTGGGAAAACAATTTACAGCTCTCGGCAAAGGTGCCGGATTGGTCATGGCCTATCGCCTTAATACAGAACCTATTATAACGAAGTGCATCGATGTGCCCTATGATCAGGGTGGTGCAGTGCAGATCCTATGGGACGCATCATTTCCGGATATCGGACAGCAGATCTCGCATTACAGTGTCTGGCGGGCCCTGCCCAACGGTGCGGCAGCAAAATTAGCCGTTGACCAGGGCGGGGAAATTCGGTCAACCATAGAAAATGGAAGTACTTATAACTGGGAGTGGGTGTCGGATACACCGGCGCATCACTATGCGTCATACATGGCTGCCATCCCGACGCTGTATGATTCCATGTCGACGACTTCCGGTCTGCATTACTTCCTGGTTTCCGCCCATCATCCAAACGGCACTACCTTCATCGACTCAGAAGTGGACAGCGCATACAGTGTGGATAACTTGGCACCTCCTCCGCCGGGCGGCTTGAATGGCGAGGCTGTCGGCGACATCGTTCATCTAAGCTGGGAGGCTTCTCCTGCGGCTGACGTCAAAGGATACCAGGTCTACCGCAACGGCGAAGTGTTGCATTTTATGGCTGAGACGGCATGGCAGGATCCGGATGCGGCCGATCTGACAAGCGTGGTGTATTCCATCTCGGCTGTAGACATCCATGAGAATGAAGGTGCCCGGTGTCCGGAGGTGGAAGTGGTGTTGACCGGTGTTGAAGAATCGTCGATGGCACAGCCGGATAAGTTGGCGCTACTGCCCAACTATCCTAATCCATTTAATCCGCAGACCACAGTGGCCTTTGACATGCCCCAGTCGGCCCATGTAAGATTGACTGTTTTTGATGTGAAGGGCCGGGAAATCGCTGTACTGAAGGATGATGTTGCAGGTGCCGGTCGGCATCGTATAATCTTTAACGCGGTACATCTGCCCAGTGGAATTTATACCTTCCACCTAAAGACAGGCAATGTTTTGCTCTGCCGGAAAATGTTGTATCTTAAATGATAAATATATTCAAGCCACCCCTGAAAAGGGTGAGTTGATGCAGATTTCAAAGATAAGTATCATTACAATGTTAATTACCATTTTTATGTCTATCTCCTTGGTACAGGCACAGATTAGAATTGTGGAGCCTATTGTTATCACAGGATCGGACCTGTCGGTATTTGCCGGAGCGCCTGTCGAATCTCTTTATCTGTTATGCATACACCAACGAGGCTTGGGAGATGATACCTATGCAGATTGATGAACGGGCTGCGGGTGGGTCTCTATTTGAAGCCGATGATGGTCTGTTGGACGCCAATGACGAACTTGTATTTCAACCGCAGGACGGCGGCGCAGTTGTAAAAGTCAAGTAATTCGGGGACAATTTTCAGCAAACTCAACAGGAGTGACAGGCGTTGTTTGATTCCATTTCGAATTCCGTTGTGTTGGGTGAGTGACGCTCCTTCACCGCATTGCTCCGGATGAAGTGAAATGAGTAAAAACAAATGTTATATATTTTGTGGTCACTAATGGTATTGATATGTATCGCTAAGTTATCAGGTTGATACTCTGAAAACTTGAAATTCAGGTATTTTAAGTATATTTTTATTGTTATTAGCATCTCGTCCAGCCAGTTATAAAATTATTTAAAAGTACACAGATCATGCCGGAACCATTAAAGAACTTGTACAATAAAGAACTTATAACATCACTCTGTTGTGAGTTGGAATTAGTATATGGAAAATTTGATTCTGAAAAATTTATTGAAGCTTTTATAATTAATAAGATAGTCAATATGGGTGAAAATCTGGTTTTTTCATTTGTTTTGCATACAAAAAAGCGTAAACTTGGTAAGTTAAGGATTGAATATGCAATTGATTTTATGAAAAATAATGGACGACAATCAAGAAAGACATTTAAAATATCAGAGTCTGATTTTTCCGGACAGAAAAAAATAGTCATAAAAAAATACTCATTTAGAAAGATATCAACCAGAAAATATTATTCTGGAATTCATGGACTGGCTGTTATTATAAATGGGCATGAATTGATCTGTGGCAATTTTCAATTAAATGAAAAACCTTAAAAATCACATCAATTCTCCGTAGTGTTTTAGCTTATTATATATAGATGTTGAAAATAGTAAAGAAGGCTCTTAGTTAATATGCTAAAAGAACTTACCGCAAAATCAATGCTGCATTATCATGAGCAGACTTTTGCTACAAACTGGGATGCCAATATATATCGTGGCTGTGAGCACAATTGCAGATATTGTTTTGCGCAGTATTCACATAGATATCTGGATACAGCTAATTTTTTTAAAGACATTTTTGTTAAATCAAATGCTCCTGAAATATTGACCAGAGAATTAAATAGAAGACTGTGGAAGAAGTATCCTGTAAATGTCTGTGGAGTTTCAGATTGCTATCAGCCGCAGGAGGCAGGTTATAAAATTATGCCGGATGTGATACGCTCTTTTATTACTACAAAAAATCCCTTAGTTATTACTACAAAATCAACATTGATTCTGCGGGATATTGCATTACTGAAAGAGCTTAATGAGCTCGTTGATGTATCAATAGTAATTTCTGTTTCTACATTGGATGAGGAGAAGAGGCTATTAATTGAGCCCAATGCTGCTCCAACTTTAGAAAGAATGAAGATGCTTAGGCAATTCACTGAAATAGGCTGTAAGACCGCTGTCTTGTTTATGCCGATTATTCCATGCATTTCTGATGATCAAAAAAATCTTAATGAAATATTCAAAATTACAAAAGAGTATAATCTTGGGCCGATAAATGCCTGGCCTTTGCATCTGCGTGGAAAAACCAGGAGTGTTTTTTTTGCATTTTTAAAAGATCATTTTCCGGAATTGTTATCTGACTACAGAATTTTGTATGAAAATGGAAGTGTTTCAGATGAATACAGGAATATGCTGCATAAGAAGATCAGAGATCTGAGAGAGAAATATCAACTATATTCTATATATAAACCCACAGCTCCCAAAGACTGCCGCCCGGCTCAGCTTGCACTTTTTTAAAAGGTTACTTTTTTCTGTAGAAATTAACTTATTATTTTTTAGTATGCATTCGATATAAATAAAGTTAATGAAAGAGAAAAACATGGCTTATCTACAATCACTTGAAGAACATGAATTGTGAAAGATATAGCTATATTAGCTGATGAATACCGATCATTATACAGGGCAGGGTGTGCTCCGCCCTGTTATTATGTAGCCATATTAAAATATTGCTATTGTATTTAGGCGTCATGTTACAATACCTGCACAGTGTACATTGGAAGTTCTATAGGAAAGCCTACGCCGGATTATGGCCTCATATCTATAATAATTGTAACTTTGCCGAGATACTCAGTGAGATCTCGGGTGAGCTGAATGGATCTCACACCAGGGCGAGTACCCCCCCGTTTCCTCAATAGTAAACAGACGGTCTGACAGGATTTCTTTTTTGAATTGATCCGCGTGGCTTAGATCTGTCCGTGTCTTCATGCTGGCGTCATTGTGTGTCATTATTGGTATGGCATGTTTTTTGATTAGTAATTTTTAAAATATCAGAATTAATTCAAGTTATTTACTTACTTAGACTGCTCATTTAATCTGATTAACTAATTTAAATTGCTTCATTTCGGAATATCATTCTGGCACTCACTTCTAATATTTTATGTCTTTAAGCCGCTGTTTTTTAACAAGTTAATAATATGGTATTTTAATATTCATAATGTGTTTAGTTGTCAAGAATCTATTATTCAGCTTTATCAAAGATGTTAGAATTCTTTGTGGTAATTAGATCCCTAGATAAAATGGAGGTGCAACATGTTGATCAGAAGAAATGTACAATGGTGTTCAGTTCTTATGCTCTTTATGGTTTTATCACTCACTGTGAATCTATTAGGACAAGATGTGCAAGATCTTATGAATTGTTCACTGGAAGAACTTTTAAACATGGAAGTCTTGGTCGCCTCTAAAAAGGCAATGACATTGCGTGAATCGCCAGGTATAATTACCGTAGTTACTGCGGAGGAAATTCAAAACTCCGGAGCAAGAGATTTGATTGACGTATTGCATCTGGTACCCGGGATCTCAATGGGTGTGGATTTGGTTGGTGCCACCGGCATTAGCATGCGCGGCACCTGGGCTTATGAAGGTAAAGTGCTCTTCATGCTGGATGGTCAGGAGTTGAACGAACTTCTCTTTTCTCTTGTTGTTCTTGGCAACCACTACCCGGTTGATCACATCAAAAGGATAGAGGTCATAAGAGGGCCGGGATCTTCAATATACGGAGGTCTTTCCGAAGTCGGCGTGATCAACATCATCACAAAAGGCGGTGGCGATGTGAACGGCATATCGGCCGGAGTAACTTATGGCCAGATGAGCGGAGGTTTTGCCAGAAGAAACGGGACTTTTTCAATAGGCAAACAAATAGAGTCAGGAGAGATTTCGCTTCACGGTTTTTTCGGTCAGGGTAACAGGAGTGACCAAATATATACCGATGTATTTGGTGACAGCTATAATATGACGGACCGGGCAGAACTAAATCCGCTCATGATTAATTTTGGTTTTAAGTACAAAGATTTGAGTGTGAGGTTCATCTATGATAAGTATAGTGCGACATCGATGGACGGATCAACTTCCATCTTTCAAAAGGATTATGGTGTCTATTGGAAGAGTATTCTGGGTGAACTGACTTATGATTGGAAGATAAGTGATAAGCTTACTGTCACTCCCAAGTTGAATATCAAGTATGATACACCTTGGTATCAGGATGATGAGCCGCTAGATGGGGAGCTGTTTTACGTTAAGTATTTGCATAAAGCAACAAGGCTAAAAGGAAATATCACAGCGTCTTATGATGTCAATGAGAACATCAATATTATTGCCGGGGCAGAATTCTATAGGGATAAACAAGAGGATGAACCTGAAACCCCGACAATATGGACAGGGGAAAGTGAAATAGAGTATGATAATAAATCGGCTTTTATTCAAACTATCATAAAAACTAAATTTGCCAATATAACAGTCGGTGGACGGTATGATGATCACAGTCAGGCAGGAGACGCTTTTGCTCCACGATTTGGATTAACGAAAGCGTTTGATAGAGTGCATTTCAAGGTGTTATACAGCGAGGCATTCCGGTCGCCGGCCACAGAAAACTTAAATGCCAGTGCCTTGTTGGATACTTTGAATAATATACCGAGTCTCAGGCCTGAAGATACCCAAGTCATTGAGATGGAAGTGGGATACAAATTGACACCCGATGTATTCATGACTGCGAATATTTATCGTATCGTAGTCAATGATGTCATGGTCTATTTTCCCGTTACGCCAGAAGTATATGCCTATAAGAACGGGGAGCGAACCGGCAGCAAAGGCCTGGAGATGGAACTGAGGATTCGTAAAGGCTGGGGATATGTCAACTTATGTTACTCCTATTATAATGCCAAAGGCATAAACAAGACCTTTGACTTCGCTACTCCGGAAAGCGAGAGTTCAATGCTGGGAGTACCCCAACATAAACTGACTATGAATGGCAGCTATAAAATTAGTAAGAGGTTTTCGGTCAATCCGTCAATTATCTATTTGGGGAAGAGATATGGATACAATAATTTTGATTTTGTTATTGAAGATCTTGTTCCTGAAGAGTATGATGCCGAGATATTAGCCAATATCTATTTCAAGTGTAATGATCTGTTTGTTGACGGACTCAATGTGGGCTTCGGTGTATACGATATTTTCAATTCTAAATATCAATTTGTTGCACCTGCTCTGACTTGGCATGCACCGTTGCCCGGACCCAGCAGGGAGTTTGTTTTTCGATTGTCTTATGATTTCAATTTCAAGGAGTGATTTTTCTCTGCCAATAGGTTTAATTTTGTGAGAAACGGCAATTAACAAAAGCGATGACAATGCTCCATTAGGTATGAGTATTGTTGTCACTTTCACTATTTTTTAAGATTAGTCCGCCTTCCCTGTATTCATGGTCTCCGCTTAAAAGCAAAATAATTACTAATTGAACCGGTTTAATAATGTCCATAACTATCAATGATATTGACTTTACCTATCTCTCCGTCCTTTCCAAATGGAATAATGGCGGTATTGCACTCATGTGGCGCGGAGGGTGCATCATCCGCTCGGTCTTCTTAGGAAAAATTAAAGAGGCCTTTGACAGAAATCCGGACCTCGTCAATTTGTTGCTCGATCCATTTTTCAAAGAAGAAGTTATTAAAGCTGTTCCAGCCTGGCGGCGCGTGGTGAAGACAGCGGTGGAACTGGGTGTTCCTGTTCCCGCCATAAGTGCGGCACTGGCCTATTATGACGGATATCGCAGCGCGCGACTGCCCGCTAATCTACTCCAGGCCCTAAGGGATTATTTTGGCGCCCATACCTATGAGCGTGTTGATAGATCCCGGGGTGAGTTTTTTCATACCAACTGGACGGGCCGCGGCGGGACAACGGCATCGTCAACTTACAACGCTTAATGATGGATGGTGAGACAATGGTCAGTTCTGGTCCTGTAAACCCCTATCTGAATCTGAGGTTGAAACACTCTGCCGTGAAGCATTAAATGAAACTACCATACATTCATGTATACTATCGGCAATAACGCCGTCAAAGTCCAGGGCCGGTATGGGATTATCCAACATGGTTGTTTCTCCAAATATGATGCATTTCAAGTTGATATAAAATAGTAAAATTAAAGTGAGTAGACCAATTGCTTTCAGTGTAGATAGTTTTTTATCTTGTTTGTCAATTCGATCTGTAGTATCTTTTAAAATTCTATGGAATTTGAATTCGTAGCCAATGTTTTTCCGGGATTTATGGAGTGCACATGCCGATTTGGGAAAATAAATATCTAATTTTTATGCAGATCAACAAGACCTATATGAAAGATGTATATATTCATATATAAGAATTGAAATTTGTAGGCGTTAATAAGGAGATACCAGGTATGACAAATGTAAAAAAATTCTGGGAAGTCAGGGCAGAACAGTATAATGAACTTCAATGGGCCAATGAAAAAACATATTTAGATGCATTAATTAAGGCCGGTGATTTCAAGTCAGATCAATTAGTATTGGATGTAGGTACAGGTACAGGCATTGTGTTACATGAAATTGCACCTTTGGTCGATGAAATTATTGGTTTGGATATTTCTCAAGCCATGTTGGATCACTCCAATTGGCAGGGGAATAAGTTTTTTGTCAGAAGAGATATTTCCGACCCGTTCTTTCATGAAGGCGTTTTTGACCGGGTAACTGCCAGAATGGTATTTCATCACATCATTGATAAGACTCAGGATGCGGCCAATGAAGTTTATCGCATCTTGAAACCTGGCGGTAAATTTTTATTATCAGAGGGCGTTCCACCTACGTCTGAAGTAAAAGATGATTATGAGAAAATATTTGCATTAAAAGAAGAACGCTTAACTTTTATGCCTGAAGATTTAATAGGCCTTTTGGAGAATGCAGGCTTTAAAAATATTCAACCTTACACCTATATCATGAAAGAGATGAGTGTAAACAATTGGCTGGAGAAAAGTGGTCTGGAGCAGGAAATACAGGATGAAATTTTGGAGATGCATATCAACGCTCCAGCTTATTTCAAAGAAGCGTATAATATGAAAATAAGTCGCGGTGCTTGTTTGATAGATATCAAATATGCTATTCTTGTCGGGGAGAAATAGCCGTTACTAATAATTGATTGTTGACGTGGAGAAAGGTTTATGACAGGCCTTTATTACAGAGCCCGTTCTTATTATCAGTATAGTTATATCTGGAAAATGCATGAAGCTCTTGGAGGGCAGTTTATTATTGGTAAAAAGTCTCACCTTCAGGTGCTGCAACAGCGTGTTGGTAAGGCGAATTGTCATTATAAACCAAGTAGCCAGCAGTTGCCGGATGGTGTGTCAGGATTGATCCTGGAAATGACTTTGAATAAAAGAAATTATCTGAAACGAACCGATCAATTTAAGAATGTTTTGATTTATCATGGCATGGGCATGGACAAAAACTGGAAACATCGCCATTTTCCTGTATCACGTTATGACTTCTATTTTGCTTCCGGCGAAAAGGATTATCTTCGGTATAAACACTATTCCTACGGTTTTAAAAATATTGATAAACGTATTGTTAAGATTGGCCATATACGTTCTGATCTGATTATTAATAAAAAATATGATATTGAGGCCACCTTAGACCAGCTTGGTATCAAGGATCGAAGCCGGAAAAATATTGTTTATGCGCCTACCTGGAGCAGGGGCCAGGGCAGCCTGTTAAAGTGTTTTGAGCGCTTCTGTCTTGATATTCCTCAAGAGCATAATTTAATTATTAGAGCTCATCCCTATGATATGGAAAAATATGTAAATGTCAGAGCACTGATAGACAAGCATCGTCTACAGAACATTTATCTGGTTGATCCTAATGAAATTGAACTTATAGATAATTTAGCTGTTGCAGATCTGCTTATTGGTGAGAACTCTTCACTCATGTATGATTGGATCTTTTTTGATAAGCCTGTCATTTTGGTAAAAACTGGTAATAAGGATCTTGAAAAATCCCGATGGGCAACACAGAAAAAATTTCAAGTCTACAGTTGTGGTTATACCTACAATCCAGGTGAAAGCAATATCAACCAGCTGATTGATAAATCATTATATGGACACCCCTTCAGTGATCAAATAAAATATGTTCGGGATAGGACATTTTATTTTAATGATGGCAAAGCCAATGAGAGAGCCATGGACTGGGTTAAGGATCAACTGGAAAAAATGGCATAATGATGCAATTTTTGTAAAGATGATTCAGGGGATATTCTGGAAACTTAATTGTCCCTTGTTATCATGAGATTTTCATATTGTTATGAACGTTCAATCCTGGGATTCCGCTGTCTGGCTGCCGGTATCTATCACAATAAAACTTATCAGGTTTTCCCCGATTGTTATGCCTGCCCGCTGTTTATTATCTTTCTACCATGACAAAATCAGATTCAACATCATCCCTGACCGACGCCGGACAAGGTGTTATTTTTTCCATCAAAAAATACTCTATGCATGACGGTCCCGGTATACGCACTACAGTCTTTCTCAAAGGCTGTCCGCTTAATTGCTGGTGGTGTCACAATCCCGAGAGTAAGAAGCTTGCGCCGGAGCCAGTCAAACAAGGTGCAAACAGACCTTTCTCCGGATTTGCAGGGTCTGATGGCAAGGTGGGCCGGATCATGACCGTGGATGAAGTCATTGCCGAAGTCAAGAAGGATGAGATTTTCTACGATGAATCCGGCGGTGGCGTCACCTTCTCCGGCGGCGAGCCGCTGATGCAGCCGGACTTTCTCGTCGCCTTGCTTCATGCCGCCAAGCGATACGACTTCCATACGGCAGTGGATACCAGCGGCTTTGCATCTGCTGAAGTGTTTGAGTGCATCCTTCCTCTGACCGATCTTTTCCTGTACGACTTGAAGCTCATGGATGATGACGCCCATCGCAAATATGCGGGCACGCCCGTTGCCCCTGTACTTGACAATCTGGCTTGGCTTGCCCGCTCCGGTGCCAATGTGATAGTCCGCATTCCAATCGTCCCCGGCATCACGGATACGCCGGAAAATCTGGATAGTATCATTCGATTTCTGTTGGAGAGGTCTGTGCTGCGTAATGTCTCAATTTTGGCACTGAACCATCTGGGTGATCAGAAATATATACGTCTCGGCATGGAGAATAAGCTAGGCACTCTGAAGGTGCCGTCTCAGGAGCGTATGGCTGAATTGCAGGAACGTTTCATCCGTAAAGGATTGCATTGTACCATTGGAGGATAGTAATGAATAAACGAATAAAAAAATTGCGGACTGAGAGCCTGGATGCTCAGCCATATCTTTCGGCTGAACGCGCAGTGCTTCTGACGGAGTTTTATAAATCGGGTGAAGTTGAGAAAGAATCTGTCCCGGTAGCACGTGGAGCCTTGTTGAAATATATATTTGAAAACAAGATTCTGTATCTGGGCGATGCCGAACTTATCGTAGGAGAAAAAGGCAATGCGCCAAAATCTACACCGACATATCCTGAGATATGTATTCACAGCATGCAGGATCTGGAGATTTTAGACTCCAGGGAGAAAATTCCTTACAAAGCTGCCGATCATATCCGGAATATATATGAAGATGATATCATTCCCTTTTGGACAGGCAGGTCACTTAGAGAGAAATTGTTGACCGAGGTTGACGCCCAATGGATTGATGCATATGAGGCCGGTGTCTTCACTGAATTCATGGAACAGCGTGCGCCGGGTCATACTGTGGAAGGCGGCAAGATATATAAAAAGGGAATGGCTGATTTCATCAAAGACATAGATGATGCCATGGACAAGCTTGACTTTTTCAACGACAATAAGGCCCTTGACCGCCGCGAACAGCTGCGTGGAATGCGCCATGCAGCCGAAGCACTTATTATATTGGGCAAACGTTATTCAATATATGCCATGGAAATGGCAGCGACTGAGAAAGATGTCAATCGTAAAAAGGAACTTGAGACCATTGCCCGGGTCTGTGATCGTGTACCCGAACATGCTCCTGAAAATTTTCATGAGGCACTGCAATACTACTGGTTTGTCCATCTGGGCGTAACCACAGAACTAAATACCTGGGACTCATTCAATCCCGGACGTCTTGATCAGCATCTCATGCCGTTTTATAAGCAAGGTCTGGATGAGGGTACGCTAACAAAAGAAAGTGCCACAGAACTTCTTCAGGCATTCTGGATTAAATTTAACAATCAGCCGGCACCGCCCAAGGTGGGTGTTACTGCTCAAGAGTCGGCTACATATACTGATTTCTGCCTTATCAATGTAGGCGGCGTTAAAGATGATGGCTCCGACGCTGTGAACGAGATGACATTTATCATTCTGGATGTTATTGAAGAGATGCGCCTCCTGCAGCCGAGTTCCATGTGCCAGGTCTCAAAGAAAAACCCCAATCGTTTTGTACGGCGTGCTGCTAAAATTATAAAAACAGGATTCGGTCAGCCCTCCATCTTCAATACAGACGCCATTATTCAGGAAATGGTTCGCATGGGCACAGATATTGTTGATGCCCGCAGAGGAGGTGCATCGGGATGCGTAGAAACCGGTGCCTTTGGTACTGAGTCTTATGTACTCACCGGTTACTTTAATATTCCTAAAGTCTTCGAGATTATGTTGAATAATGGAAAGGATCCTCGCACCGGCAAATGTATCGGCATTGAGACCGGCGATCCGGAATCGTTCAAAACCTATGACGAACTCTATGCCGCCTTCGAACTTCAGCTTAATCACTTCATCGACATCAAGATCAAGGGCAACCGCATCATTGAGCGGCTATGGGCCAGCATGCTGCCGGCACCGTTTATGTCGCTGCTCATTGATGATTGTATTGCCACGGGTACAGATTACAATGCCGGCGGCGCACGCTACAATTCGTCCTACATTCAGGGCGTTGGCACGGGCACAATTACAGATTGTCTCAGTGCCATCAATACTCATGTGTTTATCGATAAATCCATATCCATGAGTAAGTTAATGGCTGCTTTAAAAAATGATTTCTCCGGTTCTGAAGATCTGAGGAATACGCTTCTCTTTAATACTCCAAGATATGGTAATGATGATGATCGCGCCGACGACCATCTGCGCCGCATCTTCGAATCGTTTTTCTCAGCAGTGGACGGGCGTCCAAATACCAAGGGCGGCCAGTACCGCATCAACCTTTTGCCAACTACATGCCATGTCTATTTCGGTTCTGTTATCGGTGCATTGCCTGATGGGCGTAAAGCTGGTGTGCCGCTTTCCGAGGGCATCAGCCCTGTGCAGGGTGCTGATATAAATGGTCCCACCGCTGTCATTAAATCTGCTGCAAAGATTGATCATCTGCGTACGGGCGGTACGCTGCTGAATCAGAAATTTACACCGCAGCTTCTGGCCGATGATGCTGGTCTGGACAAACTTGTGCATCTCATCCGCAGCTATTTCAAGATGGACGGCCATCATATTCAGTTCAATGTAGTCGATGCTGCTACACTTCGCAAGGCGCAGGAAGTGCCGGAAGATTATCGTGACCTCATTGTTCGTGTGGCAGGATACTCGGATTATTTTATCGACCTGTCACCCGCTCTGCAGGAAGAGGTGATTTTACGCACAGAGCATGCTGATCTTTGAAAATAACAATCAACAATTTAATTACCCCTGATTCAGCAGACTCCAATGTAAAAAAATAATTGGATTGCTCTTGGGGGTAAAAATTTGTATTTTAGGATTCTTGTAGAGGATTCAGCCCTCATACGAGTATCCTTGTATGTACATTCATCCTTTTTTCAATCATGAACAGGGGAATATTATGTTCAAAGCTGAGACATACATACAACGTCGTAAAGTGCTGATGGATCGTGTTGGTTCAGGAACCATATTGCTATTGGGCAATGATGAAGCTCCGATGAACTACAAGGATAATACATTTCGTTATCGTCAGGATTCAACATTTTTATATTATTTTGGATTGAATTATGCAGATCTGGCCGCAGTGCTGGATTGTGATACCGGGACTGTAACTATTATCGGTGATGAGCTCTCCATTGATCATATAGTATGGATGGGAACACAGCCTACTTTGAAGGCTAAAAGTGAAGCCGTTGGCGTTGGCAGAACTGCAGCATCGGCATCTCTGCATGATACAGTCAGAGATGTATTGAAGAAAAATCGTGTTGTGCATTTTCTTCCGCCTTACCGCGCAGATAATACTCTCAAGCTGACTGCTCTAACGGGTATGCCTGCAACTTATATAGAGTCGGCTGCCAGTATAGATCTTGTGCGGGCAGTTGTGGATCAGCGTAATATCAAGTCTGCCGAAGAGATTCAAGAACTCGACCATGCGGCTGCTATTTCAACAGATATGCATCTTGTGGCCTATCAATATGTCCGTCCGGGCATGACAGAGGCGCAGGTGGCGGCTGAAGTCCATAAAATTGCCCATGCTGCAGGTGGTGATATATCCTTTCCCATTATTGCTACGATTAACGGGCAGACACTTCATAATCACTATCATGGTAATACAATAAAATCAGGCGATCTTTTTCTGCTGGATGCCGGTTTTGAAACGGCCCGCGGTTATGCCGGGGATTTATCTTCCACTATGCCGGTAGATGCCAGATTTACGGATAGACAAAAAGAAATATATGAGATCTCTCTACGTTCGCATGATGCGGCAGTGGCAATGCTTGGTCCGGGAACAACTATGCGTGATGTGCATCTGGGAGCCTGCCGCGAAATAGCTCAGGGCATGAAAGAGCTGGGTTTGATGAAGGGCGATGTTGATGAAGCTGTCTCCGCCGGTGCTCATGCCATGTTTTTCCCCTGCGGGACAGGGCATATGATGGGTTTGGACGTACATGATATGGAGAACCTCGGAGAGGTCTGGGTTGGTTATGCCGGTGAACCCAAGTCTACACAGTTCGGTTTAAAATCTTTAAGGCTGGCTCGCACACTTGAGCCCGGCTTTGTACTCACTGTGGAACCAGGTATTTATTTTATTCCTGAATTGATCGATCTGTGGAAGAGTGAAAAACGATTTGCAGAATTTTTGAATTATGATAAAATTGAAAGCTACAGAGATTTCGGCGGTCTTCGTAATGAAGAGGATTTTGTAATTACTGAAGATGGTGCCCGAATGCTGGGCAAGAAAAAACCAACAACAATTGAAGAAGTAGAGGCAGAGAGAGAAACGGCCTTTTCTTGATATGAATCCCCCAATTTATTAACCTTTGGAGAGATATATGGAACAAGCAAAGAAGTTATTAAAGGACCATGCACCAGTTCGTTGGCTAGTCCTATTTCTTATCAGTACACTCATGTTTGGAACATATTGGTTCCAGGATGGGCTGGGACCATTAAAGGGCCTTTTTGAAAGTGAACTCGGTTTTACTTCCTCACAGTTCGGTATGCTCATCGGTTCAACAACCTGGGCCAACTGGGCACTTATGCTCATTCTCGGCGGTATCCTCCTGGATAAATGGGGGATTCGTAAAGCCGGTCTGCTGTTTGGTGCTGTAGCCACAATTGGTGCTTTTATTGTGGCCCTGGGTAGTGCTGGTGTCTTTGGAGAGAATAAACTGACCGCAATGGTTATTGGGCGTATTATTTACGGGGTTGGGCTTGAAACAACATGTGTGCTCATATCCAGAACCGTTGTGAAATGGTTCAAGGGTCATGAACTTGCCCTGGCCATGGGAATGAATGTGGTCTTTGGCCGCCTTGGAACATTCTTTGCAGTTTCCTTTGGACTTGATATCTGCAAAGGCACTGTAAGTACAGGTCTGATTACAGCGGCTTCAATCATCGGTGTCGGTTTCCTCTTCTTCCTGGGATATTTGATTTTTGATATTAAACTTGATCGTCAAATGGGTGTAACTCAAGGTGGCAATAGTGAAGATGATTTCCACTTTAAAGATGTCATTAACCTGGTTACAAATAAAACATTCCTCTATATAGCTCTGTTATGTGTTGCTTTCTATTCGGCAGTATTTCCATTTGTTCAGTATGCACCCGACCTTCTCATCAATAAATTCGGGTTCACCGCTACTTTGCCAAATATGGAGGGCTGGTCATTTTTTGACAAAGTCGGGGAGTATTTGAGAAACGGCCCCAAAGTAGCAGGATTGATTCCTCTGGGTACAATTCTCTTTACACCGATATTTGGTAACCTGGTAGATAAAAAAGGTAAAGCGGCTTCTTTGATGATTCTTGGCTCTCTGCTCCTTATCTACGCGCACGTGACATTGTCAGTATTTAACAACGTTACTCTCGGCTACACAGGTCTCTTTGCTCTGGGTATTGCCTTTGCACTGGTTCCTGCAGCCATGTGGCCCTCAGTTGCTAAAATTGTCCCTGAGAATCGTCTGGGAACTGCTTACGCAACCATGTTTACAATTCAGAACTATGGCCTGGGTCTCTTCTTCTGGGGAATTGGCAAGGTGCTTGAACTGACCAATGCAGATGTTGTTACAAAGATACAGGCAGCCAGAGAGAGTCTGTTGACTGAAGGTGTGGCCACGATCGATATCGGTCCAAGGCTGGATGCATTGCGTGCAGCAGGTGAGATTCCGGCATATGATTATACTATATCCATATTGATGCTGGTTGTTCTGGGTGTCATATCCATTTTCCTGGCATTCCAACTCAAGAAGGCCGATGCAAAACAGGGATATGGTCTCGAACTTCCTTCAAGTGCAGCAGTCTGATTTGCCATGCATATGTAAAATGAAATTGGTGGATTATAAATAAAGTACAACCCGATAAATCCCTGCCCTGATTAGGCAGGGATTTATTGCATAAAGGAGTGATTATGTTTTCACATGAAACCTATTTCCAAAGGCGTCGCAGCCTGGCCGGTGTAATGCAGACAGGTCTTATCCTGCTGCCCGGTAATGATGAAACACCTATGAACTATGCTGGTAATCCCTATCATTTTCGGCAGGATAGTTCTTTTCTCTACTATATCGGTCATGATGTTCCGGGTCTGGCCGCTGTCATAGATGCAGATTCCGGTGAAGCATTTCTATTTGGCGATAACTTTGATGTGGATGACATTATCTGGATGGGACCGCAGGAGACCATGGCGGAAAAAGCGGAGAAGTCCGGCCTGACAGGAGCCAGGCCAATGTCTGAACTGGCTGAGGTGATAGATAAGGCTAAAAGTGCAGGGCGTCAAATTCACTATCTCACACAATCGCGCGATAGTAATAAATTAAAAATTCAACGCCTATTGGGTATTCCTGCCGATGATGTCAATAGCAAAGTTTCCGTTAAGCTGGTCAGAAATGTTGTTGAGCAGCGCAATATAAAGACAGCGGAAGAGGTTCAGGAGATTGAAAAGGCACTTGACATTAGTTATGATGTCTATAAATTGGCCATGCGGATGGCCAGGCCGGGCATGATAGAGCAAGAGGTCTACGGTGCAGTTGAAGGTCATATTCTCGGTCGTGGAAGTTATGTCTCTTTTCCTGTAATTTTTTCTGTTCATGGTGAGACTCTTCATAATCATAAGCATGCCAACATGATGAAAGACGGTGATATACTGGTGCTGGACTCCGGAGCAGAATCTCCTTGCTATTATGCATCTGATATTACAAGGACATTTCCTGTAAATGGTAAATTCAGCTCCGAACAGCGTGATATCTATCAGATAGTTTTGAAAGCCCAGGAAGAGACCATTGCCATGTACAAGCCGGGCCTCTTCAACCGCGACATTCATCTGCATGCTGCCAAGGTCATCGCCTCAGGGCTCAAGGATCTGGGCTTCATGAAAGGCAATGTTGACGATGCTGTTGCCGCAGGCGCACATGCACTTTTCTTCCCTCATGGCCTGGGTCACATGATGGGTATTGACGTTCATGATATGGAAGACCTTGGTGAAAACTATGTCGGTTATGATGAAAATGTCAAACGCTCAGAGCAATTCGGTCTGGCCTATCTGCGTTTTGCTCGTGAGCTTAAAACAGGCCATGTATTCACTGTAGAGCCCGGGTGTTACTTTATTCCCGAATTAATGGATATGTGGAAAGCGGAAAATAAACACACTGATTTTATCAATTATGACAAGGTCTTTACTTATCGGAATTTTGGTGGTGTGCGAATTGAAGATGATCTGCTGGTAACAGAAGACGGATATCGCGTACTGGGTAAGCCCATTGCAAAAACCGTGGAAGAGGTTGAAACCTGGTGTCAGGCATAGGTCATCAAGTTAAAAGTATAAAGTATAAAGTAAAAAGTAGAAAGTAGAAAGTAAAAAGTAGAAAGTAGAAAGTAAAAAGTAAGAAGTGAAAAGTAAGAGCAAGAAGAGCAAGAAGAGCAAGGATCACTGAAAATTACTGAAGGTTTGAAAGAGGTTTCGATATGAAAAGAATGACAGTACTGCTGGTCTTTTTGCTGGCGGCCAGTGTAATGGCCGGTGGTGTGGATTTTGATCGGTTTTTTGAAAATAAAACTTTGAGGGTGGATTTTTTCATTACGGGCAATGCCCATGAAGAAGACATTACCCTGGATCAGATTAAAATTGAAGGTGAGTGGGCGGGGAATCCCCGTCATTTGGTAGATGATTTCATCAAGGGAGCCTATTTTATCAAGGCCTATGATGTGGCATCTAATGCCCTCATATACAGCCGTGGTTTTGACTGTATTTACAGCGAATACGTAACTACTACACAGGCCATTGAAGGAGCCAAACGTACATATCATCATTCTGCCTTGCTGCCTCTGCCAAAGAGACCTATTCGATTTGTACTGGAGAAAGGTGACAAACAGAATATTTATCGTGTAGCCTGGGTACGAACTATTGATCCGGCAGATTATCATTTTCTGTGTGAAGGTCCGCCGCAGGGTACTGTGATATATGAGGCACATACGTCAGGTGATCCTCACAATTGTGTTGATCTGGTCTGGGTGGGTGACGGATATTCAACTAAAGAGACGCGCCAATTCAAAAAAGATTGTGACCGATATGTGGAGGTGCTTTTCTCTGTGGAACCATTTAAATCGTATCGGCACAAATTCAATATCACCGGTGTGCTGCTGCCCTCGGCGGAGTCCGGTGTGGACGAACCACGCAAGGGCCGTTATGTGAAAACCGCAGTCTCCTCGTCGTTCAATGCCTTTGATATCCCGCGTTATCTGCTGACCGAAGACAACAAGGCCTACCGTGATATTGCCGGTGCCGTGCCTTATGATGCCATTGTGATTCTTGTGAATGACGAACGCTACGGTGGTGGCGGGATTTACAATTTCTATGGACTGACTACGGTCAATCATGAACTGTCTGAAAATGTGTTCCTGCATGAATTCGGTCACTCTTTCTCCGGCCTGGCTGATGAGTATTATTCATCTGCCACTGCATACAATGAATTCTATCCCCAAGGTGCTGAGCCAGCTGAACTAAATATAACCAGGCTCATGGATCCTGATAATGTAAAGTGGAAAGCGTTGATAAGCCCGTCTACTCCTGTTCCGACTCCATGGGGCAAGCAGGAAGTGGAAGCCCTGGAAGCAGAGATGGCATCGATTAATAAGACGTTAAAAACGGGAAAATTGAGTACTGAAGAAGAGAAGGTCTCTCGTAAACGTTTTGATGAAGCCAGGGCATCACGTAATAGAATCAGGGAAGTAAATGTTGAGAAGTGGCGCGGAAAGGTTGGCGTCTTTGAGGGAGCGGGTTATTCTTCCGAGGGCATTTACCGCCCGGAAATCCACTGTATGATGTATTCCAATGCGCGAAAAGAATTTTGTGCAGTCTGCCGTGCTGCCACGGAGCGTATGATTAAATTTTATATAGACTGATTTTTTGTGTGATCCGCAGATGATAGAGAATTGGTATTTGTTATATCAGCGTCATCTGCGGAGAGTTTTTTTGGAGAGCAATAATCCGCAGATAACGCAGATGTACGCAGATGAAAGAGAGATGGTGTTATAATATATCTGTGCTATCTGTGGCAAGTTTTAGAAGAACGATGATCAGCAGATAGCATAGCTATTAGCAGAAGGGTGGAGGAATGGTAAACAGAGATCCGGAAACTTACGCTATAATTGGTGCGGCGATGGTCGTCCATAATGAATTGGGGCATGGGTTTTATGAAACGGTTTATCAGGAAGCACTTGAACATGAATTGCGCTTTCAGAAGATTCCTTATGAGCGTGAAAAGACATTCCCTGTTCATTATAGAGGTGTTGAATTAGATGCCTATTATAAATCTGATTTTGTTTGTTTTGGGTCTGTGATTGTTGAGCTAAAAGCCCTACAGAACCTGACTAATCGAGAAGAAGCACAAGTAATAAATTATTTGAAGGCCTCAGGGCTCCAGAAAGCTATATTGATCAATTTTGGTGCAAAGCAGCTTCAATATAAGCGCATGGTTTTTAATCTGCGAGAATCTGCGTCATCTGCGGAGAGTTTCTTAGGAGAGTGATGATCCGCAGAAAGTGCTGATGTATGCAGATGATAAAGAGATGGTATTGTTTTTTTAGCTGCGTCATCTGCGGAGAGTTTTTTAGGAGAGCAATAATCCGCAGATAACGCAGATGTACGCAGATGAAAGAGAGATGGTATTGTTTTTTTAGCTGCGTCATCTGTGGAGAGTTTTTTTAGGAGAGTGATGATCCGCAGATAACGCAGTTGTACGCAAGTGAAGAATAGATTGAACTATAAAGTATTGTGAAATGGAGAATATATGTCTTGGGGTAAGTTGAAAATAATAGAAGCCTGGACGCCCCCGGCTCATTGGCAGAAGATTGTCACTCTGGACGCTCATACCGGAGGTGAGCCGCTGCGTATCTACCTGTCGGGCCTGCCGAAATTAGAAGGTTCGACTATTCTCAAGCGCCGCCGCTATATGCATGAACATCTCGATCACCTTCGAACGGCTCTTATGTGGGAGCCCCGCGGTCATGCCGATCAATACGGCTGTATCATCACGCCGCCGGTGACGGAGGGTGCTGATTTCGGTGTGCTTTTTTTGCACAATGAAGGATATTCTACTATGTGCGGCCATGCCATCATCGCAGTTACTAAAATCGCTGTAGAGACCGGGATGATTCCCATGCAGGCTCCTGTGACCACAGTAAAAATTGACGCTCCTGCCGGGCTCATCACCTCTTATGCCCGCATCGAGAACGGCCATGTGAAGAACGTATACTTTCATAATGTCCCTTCATTCCTCTATGCAAAAGATGAAATTGTCAATGTTCCCGGACTGGGCGAGATCCGTTACGACATCGCCTTTGGCGGTGCGTTCTACGCCTATGTTAAAGCTGAAGATGCAAACGTCGGTATGACAGGCGATGATTTCCGTGAACTCATCGAAAAAGGTATGGCTATTAAACGGGCGGTCATGGCTGCCACACCTCTGAAGCATCCGGTGGAAGAGGATCTTAATTTCCTTTACGGCACCATTTTTTACGGGCCGGCTCTATCTGAGAATGCTGATTCGCGCAATGTCTGCATCTTTGCCGAGGGTGAGGTGGACCGCAGCCCTACAGGCACAGGCGTATCCGGGCGTATGGCACTGCATCACTTCAAAGGGGAGTTGGAGATTAATCAGCCTATGATTATCGAATCGATTATCGGTTCTTCATTCAAGGCTACGGCCATAAAGAATGTTACTTTCGGGCCCCATGAAGCGGTGATTGCCGAGGTGGATGGCAATGCCCATATCACGGGCATTAATACATTTTATATTGATCCAGATGACCCCTTACGTCATGGATTCATTCTCAGGTAAGTGGGATAATGAGTGAGACTTTGAGATTCCTCTCGGCTGCTGATGTGGCCCAGTGTCTGGATATGAAGGCTGCCATTGGATGCCGGTATCATCAATGCAGATCATATTCATGCTGAGATTAGTGAGATTGTCTATGGACTGAAACAGGGCCGTATGGATGATTCGACCATCACTTTTTTCAAGTCTGTTGGCAATGCTGTGCAGTACCTGGCAGTGGTTTCTCTCGTTTTGGCTGAGGCGGTGAAGCGGGGACTGGGAGTGCTGATGGAGCGATGATTCTAAAATCAGGGCTTGCATGTAGGTTATGATATGTGTAAAATATTATGACACAATGATGGGAGCAAGTGATGACTGTTGTAAAATTAAAAAAAATAACAGAAGAATTGGGACTCTCTCCTGATGATACAGTTCATTTCTATGTGAAAGGCTGTAAGGGGATTATCGAATTCAATCTGGTCGCATCTGACCGGGAGATTGAGTTGTCAACGGTAAACGATGTTTCTGAAGATTATCTTTCAGAAGAAGAACTCAATTATTACTTCAACCTGGACGAAAAATGAATCATATTGATGAAAATCTCCGCCATTATCTTCAGTTATAGATTGTTTTTGCTTTATTGACTCAAATTATATCGTTTTTTCATACGATTAAAATAGTCACCAACGAATGCTCCATATAATATGCTGGTTAAAATTAAAATGGCGAGTCGTTTTATATTTAAATAAATTAAATTGTCAGTAACTATTGAGACTCCAATGCTTATGATAATAAAAAACATGATAGATTGAAACATCACCAATGAAAATTGTCCGCTGAATACTGGTGGCGGAATTTTTATATTCATCTTCCAAAGCAGGCGATAGAGAGGGGGCGCAAAATCCCAGCGGCTTATTCCTCGTTCCTGCAAGTTGTCATATAGGCTCATGTTTTCAGTATACACGCTCATTTTTCCTCCTGTATGTTGTAAGTTTTTTCTGTTTTTGCATTTGATAAACAATAGATTCATTTAAGTTGCCTTTAAGGATTTTTATTTTGCTGTAACCCAGGTTGTAAAATTTTGAAGCCAATATTTCTGATGACCTACAATTAGTGACACCACAATAAATAATAATAGTAGATTCAAGTGGGAAAGAATAGTTTGATGATAGTGTTGTTGTCTCAATATCAAATGGTATATTGATTGAATTTAATAGATGCTCTGCATTATAAAAGTAAGAAGGTCTGACATCTATTATAACCGTTGAATCGGATGTAAAATTGGAATTGGAAAATTCAGTAAACTCAATGTATTGCCAGTTTTTATTGATGTTATAATTTGACTTTGGAAATAATAAGTTTATACAAAAGAGACCAATATAGCTAAATGTCAAAATAATTAACCAGTGCTTATGTTTATTTCCGTTTATTTTGTTTGAAAAGCCTATGCTGTTATTTACATAGAGTATATATGAACCTACCCCAATAAAAACAAGCAGGATGTAATGTACATTGAAATTCAAAGATGATAAATATGGTAACCTACCAAAGCAGCCACAATCAATTGTTAATATATTAGAGATAGTGTAAAAAATTGAAAGCATGAGACTGAAATAATGCACAAGTAATAATTTTCTTTGTGACCAGATCAAGTAGACAATTATAAGTTCAGCAAAGATGATAAAAATATGGCTAAAGTAAGCAAGGAATTGCAAGTTACCGGTAAAAAGTGAATTTATTATGTCATTTTTGAGGGGATAAAATAATTTACCGAGGGTAGAAATGAGAAAAATTAGACTAATCACTAATTTAAGGAGGAAGAGAATGTTGGAATTATTTTTAGTCCTCATTAATTTACCACTTTCTTTCATAGAGTATTCAACAGGCAGTATGAGTTCAAGTTCTAAATACTAACTGTTCCATTTATTACTTGAACTCAGGTTATTAGAACTCAGACGGTTTAAATAAAGAAATAATTTTTTTTCGTTTTTTATTGTAAGTGGTAATTCCCATTTTCTCCTAATTTTATCATTATGATAAATATATATATAACTATTTTGTCCATAGGTACCATCATGGCATATTTCTATTGGGAAGGAAATATTATTGGATTTTATAAATCCATTTAATTGTAGTTTTTTTATTTTTAATTTTCTTTGAGTGTCAGCTCTTTTCTTCAATCTTACAAGATAAAATCCCTTTTGATGAATAGCAGTATCCATATTGGACAATTCCTTAAACAGGTCCAGATAGCTGGAGAGACATAGCGGACACATTAGAGATGCTTCTGAAATACAAATCACAAGCTCGGAATTATTGGCATTTAACATGCTTTCATCCTTAGAGCAGGCAATGTTCAAGAGTATGAATGAAAAAATAAAATAAATATATGATTTCATAGAATATTTTCCAATTCATTTGTAATTAATAAGATATTTGCTGACACCTGCTCCATCATCAGCCCTGGTATATAAATAATTATTTTCATCGATATAGAGCATGTGGCTTTTTTCATCTAATGTTAAAACTGCTTTGTATTCGCCAGCCGATGATAAAACATAAATATCTCTGCTTTGTTTCTTTGAATAACTGCCACCTAATATGTAGATGTTGTCATATTTGTCCAGGATTACTGATTTGAAATAGTGTTTACTTGGTAATTTAATGTTGTTGAATTGTTTGTCCAACTTGGTTTTTTTTCCTTTAAAAATTTGTTGTGACCATAGCACTTCACCTTGTTGACTAATTTTCATTACACAATCTTTAAATTTGAAAATAATAATGATATTGTTTTCAGCATCTAGAGTAAAGGCAATGTATGTATAGTACATATCTGTTTCGTCGCAATATATTATTTTTTTATATATACTATCTTGTTTGTCTACGTATTGTAGTATGCCTTTTCCTCCATTTATAGGCATACCTGTAATGATGGCACTTCCGCCTTCTATAGGGATAAAATTTTGGAAATAATGTTTTCCCCAGCGTTTTTCACAAAATTCCAAGTCCTTATTGAATACATGTACGCCAGAAGAATAGATGTCGTTGATATAGATCATATTATTATGGATTTGGATTTTGACAGGTTGTTGAAATTCTCCCGGGCCTTGCCCCCTTCTCCCTGTTGTCTTGATGAGTTTGCCATCTTTTATCTTTTTTACTGAACAATCCATCAAGTCAGTTAAAAAAATTGTTGAAGAATCATCGACACATATCCCGGCCCATTGATAAATTATTTCGTTTTCTATGCCGCCTATCTTACAAATTTGTTTGATACTACAAGGTATAGGCTGATCGGTTTTAGTTAAACCGTTGAATAGCGGATTACAGAATATAAAAAGGAAGAGTGAAATATGCATAGTATTATCCCCATATTTAATTTTTTTCTATTCATTAGAGAGAGGAGGGAAATGTTATAAAATTACATATATAGTTCGCACCATATCCAACCATTTGTGCAATATGCTGCATAGAGAGGTAATATTAATATGTTCGCTTTACCTTTGTCCCAGCATCTATCAAAAGCAGCATCACAATCAACAGGTGGTTCGGCAAAACTTGTGACTGATAAAATTAAGCTAAAGATAATGATGATGATAAATAATAAGTACTTGATTTTCTTTAAAGAGAACATGAGTAACTCCGTTGGTTTGTATTCTACATAAATTCAAGGCAAAAATTATAACCCCATAAGCAATGGCCTGCTGCACCTAATCCAGTTGCTCCTGCTGCAAAGGGGCCTCCGAGACTTGCACCCACTGTGGCTACAAGGCCAGCTGCGGCACATCTTCTTAGCCCGGCCTCGCAATCAACAGGCTTTTGTGCATGTGTTGTTGTTGTGAAGACAACGCATAGTAAACTTACACAAACGAGAATTTTAATTACATGTTTCAACTTCATTTGACCTCCTTTTTTACTCCCTCCCCTCTTCTATATGAACTTTTCATATAAAGAAAGAGCAAATATGTTGTGGCTTAATGCCATGAGTATATTATGAAAAACTTTTATTTATAGGTGCATTTTACCCATTGCCGTATTGTACGGATATTAAGTATCCCCAATGTTTGGAAAATACTGCCTGTTGTGTTGCGAGCCGCACTTCTCCCTAGAATAGCGTCTCAGCCGTTTCCTCAAATACTCAGGCCGGAAACGGGGGTAGGTAAAAATACAGAGTTGTGAAAAATTGACCCTGTGAGAAGAATGTATAAACTATATTTTCTATACATTAGAATAATAAAATAATTCAAACATGTCAAGGAAAAAATATAAAAATATAAAAATATATGACAGTGGGGGGTGGGTAAGTTTCTATAATATATCAATTTAAGCCATAATTTTTTTATTTACATCCTGTATTGCAATCAATGCCGCATGTTTTTTTGTGCAGTAAGTTATCGAAGCGAATGCCATTCGCCCCTACGGTTATATTTATTCCATAGTCTGCAGGGTGCAGCTGGCCGCGTTTTGCAGCCTGATAGATATATTCATGGCTGATATTTTTTCAACCAGAAGTTTTCAGCAGTTTAGCAATCTGGTCAATGATTTTGTAGTGGATGCTTTCATCCTGATTCCTATTATTCTGTTTTCACGATCAACAAAGGCATCGGTATTAAGAGATGTAAGTATGACTATATGAAATAAATGATTCATTATTTGAAACAAAATCAAGAAAAAGTGCATTTGTGACATTTTTGACTTATTTATTGTGGCTTTTATGTTGTCAAACTGGCAATGTACTTCTATATTGTCGCTCAAGTTAATAATTAAAAATGAGAAAATAATGATACAATTCGGTTTCACAATAACACAGACTACTTGGGGAATGATGTCTATGGGCATGCGCATAACAACGCAGCAGGTCATGGGAAAGGAATACCTCCGGTAGTAGAAACCGAAAGATAAGGAGATCCAGCCCCGGCCTACAAGTCGGGGCTTTTTTATTATGCGATGGAAACGACACCATGTTGAGATTGATGAGTCAATACTGACCATTCTGTGTCAGCCGGATTATATACAGGCTGGTATTGATGCTGTAGACAGCATACGCGGGCTATTGATGGGGTATATTAATTCGTATCCTGAATTTGGTAGAACGCATGCTCCTTTTACGCCGGGGCCCGGGGCACCTGAGCTTATTATGCGCATGTGTCAGGCCGGGAAACTTGCAGGTACGGGGCCAATGGCCGCTGTGGCCGGCGTAGTTGCTGAGGCTTGTGTACGTGGAATAACGGATGCCGGAGCTTCTGAAGTTGTTGCTGATAATGGTGGCGATATTGCACTCTATATTCGTCATCCAGTTACAATAGGAATATATGCAGGTAGTTATGTTGATGCTCAGCTTGGCTTTAGGATTGAACCTCGTGATGGAATATTCGGGCTCTGTACGTCATCAGGCACTGTAGGGCATTCATTTAGTTATGGTAAGTCCGATGCAGCCATATTGATTTCACAAAATATATTGCTGGCAGATGCCGCAGCAACTGCCATGGGTAATCGTATAGTGCAGCCGGAAGATCTGGAAGGTTGTTTTGACCCATTGGCTGAACTAAATGAAATTGAAGGTGCAATGGCTATTTGCCGTGGCAAGGTAGCAATGTGGGGAGATTTGCCGGAACTGGTTAAGGTGGCCTATGATACAGATCTTATTACGAGGGGCAGATTTTAAAGAAAGAGCCTTGAACCACTGAACACACAGAATACACTGAAGAGACGGCACACAAAAAATATTCGGAAGAGATATCAAGGGGATAAAGGAGTTTTTATGGTAGTCATGAAATTTGGTGGTTCATCGCTTATATCGGCACGTTCGTTCCTTCAGATAGCCAATATCATTCAGTCCAATAAATTCATGCGTAAGGTTGTTGTTCTCTCTGCCATGGGTGGTGTTACCAATGTGCTTGTAGATGCAATCGATAATGTTTTGAAAATTGAATTCGATGTTCTGACTGTAGTAGATTCTATAAGACGTCGTCATGTTGAAGTCGTGGAAGAGGCAATATTAAAAGATTCAATACGCTCCGGAGTACTGGCATCTATTGAAGACTGTCTCAGTCAACTGACAAAATTATTACAAGGTGCGGCACTGACAGGTGAAGTAACGGCCAGATTGGAAGATGCAATTTTAGCCATGGGTGAGAGGATGAGTGTCAGATTGATGGCTGGAGTGCTTCATGAGATCGGTGTAGATGCTGCAGCTGTTGACAGTGATGTCATTGGTGTGCCGGCTGAAGGGCCTTATGGGCAGGCCAATGCCGATCTTGATCTGGCGCGTCGTCGTCTGCCAGATGCTTTTGCACCATATTTCAGCAAATCTATAATTCCATTGGTCACCGGTTTCTTTGGACAGAATGAATGCGGTGAAACTTTGACATTTGGCCGCGGGGGCTCCGATTATGCAGCGGCAGTCTTGGCTAATGCCTTGTGTGCAACAAGGCTGGAAATCTGGAAAGACGTTGATGGTTTTCTCTCTGTATCACCTGAAATTTTAGAGCAGGGCCGGCTGCTGCAATCTCTTTCATATGATGAAGCGGCTGAACTGGCATATTTTGGGGCCGGTATACTTCACCCCAGAACAGTTGAGCCTTTATTGGAACGGCAGATACCGGTTGTAATCAGAAATGTTTTCAAACCTGATGGACTTGGCACATGGATAGATTCTGATCAGCAAAAGACAGAACCCGTTGTCAAGTCTGTTACATTTGATAGAAATATAGGTCTGCTTCGTATCTACGGTGTAGATGTGGGTTATACAGTGGGATTACTGGGGAAGATAGTGAATTCCTTATCCTCCAACCGTATCAATATCCGCTCTGTAATGACAAGCCAAACCTGTATAAATCTATTGCTGGATAAAGTTTCGCTTAGACCTGCACACCATTTGCTGGAAGCACTTTCGCTTCGTGGAATAGATACAATTGAATCACGGGCTAATTTAGGATTAGTGGCATTGGTAGGAGAAGGTTTGGATGAGGCTGAGTCCTGTCTGGGCCGTTTGATGATGGCCCTGCATGACGAGGATATTCATATTGAACTGACTGTAGCAGGGGCATCGCGCGTGGCTGCTTATATCATAGTTAGAGAAGATGCATTGAACCACGCTGTTGAAACTGTACATCACGCTATTTTTAACTCATAAAGAGGTTATGTTATTATGAAAAGCTACGATGAGATTAATGAAAAGATCAAAAATAGACAAGCCGTTGTTGTAACTGCTGAGGAGATCCTTGATATTATTGATGAAATTGGTCCGGATGAAGCAGCAGGGAAAGTTGATGTTGTGACAACGGGTACATTTGGAGCCATGTGTTCTTCCGGGGCATTTTTAAACTTTGGCCACTCCAAACCACGTATAAAGGCGAATAAAGTTTTGCTTAACAATGTGGAGGCTTATGCAGGTTTAGCTGCGGTTGATTGTTATATTGGTGCTACACAAGAGTCTGAAAAATGTGATAATGGAGCTCCCAAATATGGTGGCGGCCATGTTATAGAAGATTTGGTTGCCGGCAGGGAAATAAGGATTCAGGCAGAAGGCAGAGGGACAGATTGTTATCCTGAATTACATGTAGATAAGAAGATCTCTTTGGATGCTATTCCAAATTCTACACTTTATTGTCCCAGAAATGCTTATCAAAATTATAACTGTGCTGTGAATACCTCCGCTGATACACTCTACACATACATGGGCGTACTAAAGGCTGATATGGGCAATGCCACATATTCCGGTGCAGGACAGCTTAGTCCTTTGATGAATGATCCGTATTTCCGTACAATTGGTGTTGGAACACGTATTTTTTTAGGCGGTGGTATCGGTTATGTTACAGGGCCTGGTACACAGCATAATCCTTCTCCTGCAAGAACAGACAAAGGCATTCCTCTGACGCCATCAGGGACTTTATCTGTTACGGGAGATTTGAAAAATATGACAGATGATTGGCTGAAGGGTGTATATTTCAGAGGATATGGTGCCAGTTTATTTGTGGGACTGGGCATACCTATCCCAATTTTAAATAAGGATATATTGTTGGCCACAGCCATAGCAAATGAGGAGATTAAAGTCTCTGTTGTTGATTACAGCTATGATTATCCTGAGGCTACCGGTAAAATACTGGGTGAAGTTACAGTTGCAGATATCAACAGCGGTTGTGTAAGTATTAATGGTAAAAATGTAAGGGCGTCTAATATGTCAGATTTAAGGAAGGCGCGTATAATTGCCGAGACTTTAAAATCCTGGATAGAGCAAGGGAGCTTTGAGATTGGAAGGCCTGTTGAGTCCATACCTGCATTTTGATTAGAATTTAATCAGAACGATCTATAATCGGATTGAGATCTGATTCTGTGATTCACGTCAGGTATGATAGAGTATAATTTGTAAAAGATACAGAAGAATCCTTTGAGTAACGGATAGAAAGGGACACGCTGGTAGATTTTTTTTATTTTTTTTGGTTCTTCCAGCAATTGTGTGGAACTATCAGTCAA
>JAGLOF010000160.1 GCA_023139105.1 bacterium | reverse complement strand
CGCAGATGATACGGATTATCGCAGAATAGATTACTCCGGCAAAATCACTTTGTGGTTTCTATGTCTACTCATGTTAACCGAGTCAAATAATACTCACTCGATTCGACAGGTGTAAATATTACAAAAAATATGCTGGGACACCCCAATAATCGTTTTTAGTGTACTTAAGTTGCTGTTTTTTATAGCTTTGTTTTTTTAACAACTGAAAAGTGTCGAAAACAGGAGATCATTTGTTAAAACGTCCTCATACCCCGGCACTGCCGGGCATGGGTGTGTGTTCAGTGGAGACATTTTAAGAAAATGTCATCCTGGCAATTTGTCAGTCGGGATCTTTAGTACTTGTGCCATGTAATATGATGTAGCCTCTCCTCACAAACCCATCTATACTACCTTGTGACAAGTCTTCCATTAATGATCATACGTAAGATAACAGCTATGCAGACCCGTAACAGTAGACTTGTCACAAGGTAAACTCAATTATTTCCACGCTTGCATCCACGACTATCATTTTACCATATTACAGCAGATAATTGACAGAAAACTATTATAGAAAGCGACAATGGCCGTTCAGCATATCTCTATAAAAATGCCCACAGATTATATTGAGGGGCAACTACGGAAGAAAATTGCCGTGACACTTGGTATAAGGCAGTTTGACTTTCGCATTACATCGCAATCTCTTGATGCCCGTAACAAGCGGCGTATACACTGGCATCTGCGGGTGGCAGTTACATCGCAGGAATTATCGGGCTCGCCTCCGGAAAAGGTGCCGGGTCTGGAGATCACTTATAAAAAGAGAGATGAACGTGTATTGATTACGGGGAACGGCCCTGCCGGATTTTTTGCGGCATTGGTGCTACAGAAGGCAGGTTTCAATGTTACTATAATTGACAGGGGTACGGATGTAGATAAGCGGGCTGCGGGCATTGCCCGGTTTGAACAGACTGGACAGTTTGATCCAGTGTGCAATTACGCCTTTGGCGAAGGAGGCGCAGGCACTTTCTCAGATGGAAAACTGACATCACGCAGTAAACGTATTTCACAAGAGAAGCAGTTCATGCTGGACAGCTATATCAGGGCCGGCGGTCCTGAAGAGATTGCCTGGCTTAATCATCCTCATCTAGGCAGTGATAACCTAAAAAATATTGTTGTAAATCTCAGGCATGAGTTTGAAGCACTGGGAGGAAAGATATTATTTGAGACCCGTTTGGATGATCTTGTTATCCGTGATGGTCGTATTAAAGAGGCGACGACCTCCGCCGGTGGTATGGAAGCAGATATGTTTTTTATCGCACCGGGGCATTCGGCTTTTGAGACTTATAGAATGCTGATAAAACGGGGGATTCCCTTCCGTCCGAAGAACTTTGCCATAGGCAGCAGGGTCGAGCATGCCCAGGCTTTGATAAATAAAGCGCAATGGGGCTGTACTCAACTGCCGGGTGTGAAAGCGGCGGAGTACCGTCTTGTTTCAAAGGCGGATACAGGCCTGCCTGTTTATACATTCTGTATGTGTCCCGGCGGCAAGATAGTTCCTGCCACAGGCTATGAAGATGTAAATATTGTCAATGGCATGAGCCTCTATAATCGCAGTGGAGAATTTGCCAATGCCGCATGTGTGGCCGGTGTAAATCTCTCTCAGATACTGGGTCGTGAAGTAGATGCATTGGAGTCTCTGGATTGGCTGGAAGAACTGGAACACCGTTTCCATGAAGAGGTAGACGGATTTTCAGCACCTACGTGTGCAATCAATGATTTTATACACGGCAATATGTCAGGCTCATTAAGCCGCAGCAGTTATCCCCTGGGATTGACAGAGGCACCGTTGTGGGAGTGGTTGCCATCAGCTGTCGCCTCTGCCATGCGTGATGGACTGATACACTTCAGCCAGCAATTGAAGGGCTTTGATCAGGGGCAGATAATGGGGCTTGAGAGCAAGACGTCGGCACCGGTTCAGGTAGTCAGAGATGATTTTTTCAGACCTGCCGGTTTTAAAAATTGTTGGATTATTGGCGAAGGCAGCGGCTGGGCCGGAGGCATTATATCCAGCGGTGCCGACGGTATAAAGGCTGCCATGCAGGTTATTGCTTTAGAGTAAGTTAATTTAACGTTGAAAAGCACTACAGAGACTCTGCCTCTTCAAGATCTCTCAGTCGCAAGCTCCATCGAGATGACAATAAAAACAAATATTTGATCCAATAGATTGCTCATGACCAATATTAAATTGTGCATAACGGAATAATTATTTTAAAAAATTTACTTCAAGGTGGCCATTAAATCGCAAGGTTCACAAGAAAACTCCTGGAAAACAATTTAAATTCAATTTATAGTGTCATCTCGAAGTGCTCTTCCTGAGAGATCTTAAAAAGGTGAGTAAATGGCATTACCACTGGTTTTAAGCTCCATGTTGGGAATGGTGTCAAAGTTCTGTTCTTGCTTTTTCAGGTAGTCCCTTTTGTATTTTGTTATTTGCTATTTGCTATTTTGTGATTTGTTTTGTGTCCATTGGCACTTGGGATTTTAACATTTACCCACTCGCTTCTATATAGGGCCTTTTTTAGCTTGAACTTAAAGATAATATTATGTATACTATAAGACTTATCCTTTTCCCTTATGAATAAAGATTGTAGAACTTGCTGTTTCGGGCCATAAAGACCAATTGAAACTTAATGCCGGGGAATATAATGACGTTATCCAGGAGAAAATTTTTAAAGACTGCTGCTGCAACATCGGCCTTGGGCCTGTGGCAAACGCCTTTTAATTCTTTACAGGCATTACATCTAAAATATATTTCCGGGCGTCCCCCTGTACATATGCGCAGGTTTACTTCTCAATCTGTTGAAGCCTTGATTAGAGAGACATGTGCTTCTATTGCAGATAGCGAGCTGGCCCTGATGTTTGAAAATTGTTACCCGAATACTCTTGATACAACTGTAGATCATATTGTAGATCATGGCAATGCCGATACATTTATAATTACAGGTGATATTGATGCAATGTGGCTCAGAGACAGTACTGCTCAGATATGGCCGTATTTATCTCTCATTGAAGAAGATCATGGCCTGCGTATCCTGGTTGAGGGATTGATCCGACGGCAGATTAAATGTATACTCATAGATCCATACGCCAATGCCTTCAATAAAGATGAAACAGGGTCTCAGTGGGATACGGATATGACAGAGATGCAGCCGGCATTGCATGAGAGGAAATGGGAGATAGACTCACTCTGCTATCCCATACGTCTGGCCTATCAATACTGGAAATCCACTGGAGATCTTTCAATATTTGATTCAACCTGGAAGCAGGCGATGCGTCTTATTGTAGCTACTTTCAGGGAGCAGCAGCGGAAGACAGATATAGGGCCATATTCTTTCATGCGCAAAACCAATAAACAGGAAGATACTCTTCCCCTGTGGGGCAGCGGAAATCCTGTAAAACCCGTGGGCATGATCTGTTCTATGTTTCGGCCTTCAGATGATGCAACGATGTTACCATTTTTGATCCCTTCCAATTTATTTGCAGTAAAATCTCTGCATCAACTCTCTGTACTATGGGAGAAGATTGGCGGTGATAGGGCTTTTGCATCGGAATGCCGGTCTCTTGCCGATGAGGTGCTCTATGCCATTCAAACACATGCCATAGTTGAGCATCCCGAATGTGGGCTGATGTATGCCTATGAGGTTGACGGTTTTGGCGGGCGTATTCTCATGGACGATGCCAACATACCCAGTCTTCTCTCTCTGCCGTATCTTGGGCTTTGCCGCCGCGATGATGAAATTTATCAGAATACACGTCGTTTTGTATTAAGTGAACATAATCCGTATTTTTTTAAAGGATCAGCCGGAGAGGGAATTGGCGGTCCTCATGTAGGTCTGGATTATATCTGGCCCATGAGCATTATTATGCGTGGTCTCACGGCTGATAATGCCGATGAAGTGCGGCAATGCCTCTCTGCTTTAAAGAAGACTCATGCGGGAACCGGCTTTATGCATGAGAGCTTTCATAAAAATGATGCGACTATTTACACTCGCAAGTGGTTTGCATGGGCCAATACTCTATTCGGTGAATTTATACTGGATGTTGCAGATCGATTTCCGGAGATACTTTGTATTGCATCTATTTAGTCAGCACACCGGGGCGGGAAAGATTTAGTTTTAATCCGTCAACGCCTGTCACTGCGAGAGAGCCTGCTCTTTAGGCGACCGCGGCTAACAAGAGAGAAAAGATATAGAGATTGGCAACGAACAAGAGAGAACAAAACGAACAAGAGAATGATATAAAGGAAAAAGAGTAAAATTGCTTTTTTTATCTATATGTTTTATTTGTTCGTTTTGTTCGTTTTGTTCGTTGCTAAAGCTTTGGTTTTTGAGATTTGTAAGAAATAAGAGACTTATACGACTGCGGCAGTCTCCTTACGGCTTAGCAGATCGACTCTCCTGGTTCCCAAACTTCTTTTCGGTTTGGGTACTGAATTAGGGGAGAAACTGTGTTTCGTGGTAATGTGGATGGGAGAGTTCTTTAATTGCCGAATTAATTAAGTAACCGTCATCCCTTTAAAGCTGTCAATTGTAGACTCCTGATAGGAGCATTGACTATGGAAAAGAGCGGAGAAGAACGAAAAAGAGCACTCGCACAGAGCTCACAAAGACCACAAAGATAAAGAACAAAAGCTATACAAGATTGTATTATCTCGCTCCAGTATGCTTGTTGATTGTACTCATTTAGCACTATTCCATGTTCAAGATGTAAATAAATCGACCGATACAATTCTTAATTATCCCCATTTTGAATGTCTGAAATAGATCTCTTGCTACTGTTACACATTGTAAATACAAGACTTATCTCAGTTTTATTCCCCTCAATTTTTATCATGGCATTATGTTTGCCAAAAAATACTCCATATCTCCGTTTACTATCTTTCATTTTTATAGAGAGGTCTGCATTTGAAGCTGTTCCGCTTTCAATTCAAACCAGGACAATGTACAGCAAACAGTATCAAGCTGCTGCCTATCTTGATTAGTATTGCATTATTCAGTTCCCTGCAAATGTCTGTGTATGCATCTGATCCGGTCACAATAGTTCAAAAGCCCTTGATGAACCGGCCAGAGCTGCTAATCCCAGGTGAGTATTTTGAGATTCAATGTCTTGTACCATCTGCTTCTGTTGGCTGGTCTGTACAGCTGTACATGCCATATAAAACAGTTGATCTTGGTATAACAGTCGGCAATTACACTGGCGGCATGCAGTATCTACGGGCTGAGGTGCCTCCATCAACACCATTTGAACTCTATGACCTCATTGTACATACACCTTCAGGTGACATAGATACTGTGCGGCATGCCGTACGTGTTTTGCAAGAGTATAAATCCACTTTTTACTTTGTGCATCTACCGGATTGTCATCTACCAGCAGTCTCATGGGTAGGATTCTATGATGATGATAATACTGTGCCGGAATATCTACAGGTACTGTCTGAAATATCATTGATTAATCCGGAATTCATCCTGCAAACAGGTGATCTGGTTGATAATGGCCAGAGTGATGCACAATATGCCCAGGCACAGGAATTGACTGAACAGTGTCAGGTACCCATGTTTATTACCGGCGGTAACCATGATCTCTGGTATGACGGACATAGTTTTTGGCATCGCTATTTCGGCTCAGTTATGGATTATAGCTTTTTATACGATGATATACGTTTTTTTGGCCTGGAAATGTATGATATCCCTTCAAAGACTTACACCTCGGAGCAGATGACATGGCTACAGAATGCGCTTAATCAATCAATTGATGATAATGAATTGAGCCGCATACTCTTTACTCATTATGATGAGTCGAGGCAGATCACCGGTACTTTTGTAGATCAATACCAGGTTGACGGTCTCATCTACGGACATACACATCTAAATGGTGCAAATACTTTGGGACTAAGAGATGCACCTAAACTCAATACATCATATACAATGAATGATAATGGCGAGTACCGTCTCATAAAAGTTGTGGATGGTCAGATCACCGAATATCCAGTCATTAAATTTCGTAATCTGCTGACAAATATTGCGCCGGCCAATGACGGCAACTCATGGACAATGCAGGCGGAGATCATCAATAATACAGATGTAGATCTGGAGGGAGCGTTAGTAAAACTCCATGTATTAAACGGGGGGACTCCAACAACCAGTGAAGGCACAATTATTCAGTCTATCGTCTATGATGCAAATAGAAAACGAGTGGTCTATGTTTCAGTTGATGTGCCTGCTCATTCTACTATTACAGTAGTTGTAGAAAATGGCGGATCCGGTTCAGTTCCTCCTATAATGACATCATATTTTCCAAAGCTTGATACGCTCATCTATGGCGGCCAGACCCTTAACTTAAGTGCTACGGGGAACAGAGCATTGGATTTTACATGGTTTGTAGATGGAGATGAAGTGAAGAGTGAGACAGCGTCTTCATCTGCCTATGCATATCAACCGGCTATTACTTTTGAAGGAAGTGTAAAAATTGACGTAGAGGCAGATGGTGCACCGTTATTTGATGAGCAGAGCTGGACAGTGCATGTCAAAAAATCTACAGGTAAACCCGAACTGACTTCAAATTCACGTAATTTTTTCCCGCATAATGAGACATTGGAACTTACATGGATTGAACCGGTGGATGATGTCGGTGTTTTTGAATACGGACTCATTCCCGGGCAGTATATTGGCTCGGTTCATGAAATAGGTTCTTCCAATACCGTCTCATTCATTCCCGAAGATGAGGGAATGGGGCTTGGTATTTATTTCTGTAGAATCACCAGCGGTGGCCTTGCCGGTGATGAGTTTCCAATAGTCATTGAATCTCCACAGGCACCGCAGATGCTGGGCCCTGTCGGAAATGTCCAGACATTGAAGCCTGTGTTTCAGTGGGAGGCAGTACAGGGTGTTCCATTCTATTTTGTGATATTGACTGATCAGGAGGTCATCCTTACAGAGGATGAGGCAACGGGTGATTATTCTCTCGAAGGTGCTAATCCTATCTGGGCAGTACTTACATCAGAAACTTCTGTGCCATATGGCATACCTGACCCCAGTGGTACGTTCACAAGTTTTCCGGCACCACTCACGCGTGGTCAGGAATACTGGTGGGTGGTATTGAACTGTTATGGGAATGCACCTGAACTGACTTCCACCGTGCAATCCGGCGTCTCCAGATTCAAGGTAGATCTGCCTTTACCTGATCTTGCTGCACCAACACTTATTTCACCTGTTGATGCTGCTGTGGAAGATGGAGCCAGGATTCTCTTTCGCTGGTCAGCGGTTGAAGGTGCAATAGGATATAATTTTTATCCATATAAAATTGAAACTGAAGAGGGCATAGAAGTAGTCAGACCGATATGGGAGACAGTGCTGACTACTACAAACACATTGATTGAATACGAAGCGGCCAGAGTGTTGGTCAAGGGTAGATATAAATGGCGTATTGCAGCTCTTGATGTGGATGGTACTGAGTCGCCCAGTGATATAAGAACATTTGAATACGATGCCCCTGTGTCCACATTGACAATATATACTAGAGACAGTCGTGGCACAGTATCGACCAGTGATGACAAGGTTTTACCCAGGGTATCGGTGAACTATGATGCAATATCAGGTGTGGATATGGGGCTTCCGCTCTCCACTGATGACAGTGGCAGCCGCCCAGATCTGGTCTTTACACCGGGTAGATATCGTTTTACTGCAGTGAAAGATGGATTTGAACCCACAGTAATTGAACTCGATATGGCTGAGGAGCAGACACAGTCGATCTTTTTCAGGATGAATCCTGATCCTTCCACTGTCACAGGCAGTGTGGGAGACGATGAAGGCAATGCCGTGGCAGCAGCCACAGTATTTGCACAACACGCCCTGCATGCGGATATTACGCGGCAGGTCTCTTCTGCGCAGAACGGTGATTTCAATATTTCACTGACGCCAGGTCCATGGCAGCTGCATGCGGTCAAGCCGGGCTATCAGGAGAGTGAGATTCGTTCTGTTTCAGTGGCTATTGGTGAGGTGCTGCAACTGGATGCTGTTCTTGAGATGATGAAGAATAAGAATCAGATCAATGGCAGCATTGTTAATACAGCAGGCAAATCGATCTATGGTGCCAAAGTAGTTATAAAGGGTTCGGGAGAGAGTATGAGCCAGACTACAGATGCTGACGGACTCTTCTCTTTCTCTGTCAGAGATGACGTATGGAGTATCAATGTCAGCAAGGCGGGATTTACTTCACCGGCACAACGCAGTATTACAGTTTCAGGTGGTACAATTTTTCAAGTTACACCATCTATGGTGCTTACACCTGCCAATGCCATGATTTCCGGCACGGTTACCGATGGTAAAAAAGCTGTGGGGCAGGCGTTAATCAGGGTCGTTCCTGCATCAGGAGCCGTGCTGACAACAGAATCCGACAGTTATGGCCAATACACACTATCATTGAATGCAGGAACATATGTAGTCACGGCTGAGAAACAGGGATACAGCACAGGTGCAGGCAAGACTATCAATACAGGACCAGGCGAGACTGTATCCGGTGTTTTATTGCTCCTTACAGCCAATTCCGGAGAGGTTTCAGGATCTGCCACATTAGATGGTTTTACACCGCTGCCCGATGTACTCATCACCATTGATGGCATGAGTGCACTCACAGATGCAGCCGGAAGGTATGCAATTCCTATTGCTCCCGGTTCATATACTGTTGCAGCCGCAAAAACAGGTTACCTGGTCACCAATCCCCATGATGTAATTATCAATCCCGGACAGAAGGCAGATGGTGTCGATTTTATTCTTACGCCCAATGCCAGTGTAGTTTCCGGTAGAATTTTATTTGACGGTGTAGGTGTGGCAGGAGCTAAAGTAGTGGCAGTCAATGGCATTACTCTTGACGTTAATGCTGATGATGAAGGATATTATACGCTTAGCCTCCAGGCTGGCACTTATCAATTGCATGCTGAGAAGACAGGTTTTATCTCAAATACTATTAATGTACAGGTCGGGCAGGCCCAGACATTGGATGGACGTAATATTGTGCTCGAGCGGAATATTGTTACTGTACACGGTGTTGTTAAAGATAAAGATTCACACGAATTGTTGATGAATGTCCTTATCACTGTGGAGAATACGGGGATCTCCACAACATCAAAAGCTGACGGTACATATGTGCTGGAACTTGAACCACATATCAACGGCTATACAATAGTAGCCTCCAAAGCAGGATATATCTCAAAAAATGCTGATACCGGGGCTTTGACTGCCGGGATAGACAGGGGGTCAAATTATGATCTTGAGGCCTCTACAACAATGCTCAGTGGAACAGTGAGGGACAAAAGTGCGGATCCTGTTGATAATGCAGTTGTGCGTGCAGAAATCGGCAGTACAATTTATCAGACTATTACAACAGCCGATGGTGCATATGCCTTGAATCTATCCCCTCTTGGCGGTAGCTATACAATTACGGCTTCGAAAACAGGTTATACCTTCCCTGATATATCCAAGATAGTCATATTGCAGTCAGGTGAGGAGCTGCGGAGTTATTCATTGGAATTACAGAAGAATTTTGGAAGGATCAAAGGACAGGTGACAGATCTGGCGGCTAACGGAGCTATTGCCCTGGCTGCAATTGATCTTTCAGATGGTAGTGGCATTGTCGCTACAGCAATATCAGATGATGACGGTAATTATGATTTTGCTTCGGAAGATCGACAACTCTTCCTTCCGGCAGGTACATATACGCTGGCAGCGTCAGGAGAAGGATATGCAGATACTTCGGTAACAGCAATAACCTTGATTGGCGGAGATACTGTTGTAGTAGATGTTAGCTTGCGCAAATATGGCAAACATATAGCAGGCACAGTATCAGATGGTGCCGGACCTTTAGCCGGCGCGACGGTTGCCCTGGTGAGCCAGGCTGAAGATATCCGCATGAATATGGTATCAAATGCAGATGGCATCTATTGTTTTGACGCACTTGATGCGGGTACTTATTCTATCAGTGCCAGCAAGGCAGGTTATACTGCGCCTGATGCCGTTATTGTTATGGCCACAAGTGACGACCTGCAGCTTTTGCTCAGCAAAAATAGCGGTCGTATCCATGGGCGTATTTACAATCTCAAAACTCAAAAGAGGCTTGGCGGCGTTCAGGTCAGGATTCATGATGGTCATGGCAATGAAATGCAGACCACTGCAAATAGCAGCGGTGTGTATGATACGAAACCTATTCGAATGTTACCTATAGTATATCCATATGATGTGCAGGCATCGATGCCTGGTTTTGCTGATACAACGGCCACTGGTAAACTTGCTACGTCTGTAGATTCGGTTAACATTGAGATGCGTCCGCTCTACGGCAATGTCAGCGGTAAGGTTATGAGTATTGAAGACAGTATTGGCATGGCTGAAGTGCGGATCACTGTCAGAAAAGGCTCATCAATATGGACTGATACGACAAATACTGCCGGTGAGTATATATTTACAGACCTGCCGGCTTCAGACTATACGCTATATGTTGAAGAACCCGGATATCTGGGTAGTCCGGCAAGTCATTCTCTTAATCTATGGTCCGGCCCCATCCTTAAGGACGTGGATATCTATCTGGAAGAGGTTGAACTGGCCGAACTCTCCATAACCGGGCCGCTGTTGGTACAGGGCGGATCTGTAGCATCATTCAATTATGCGGCAAAGACCGCAGACGGCAGACAGATGAATGTTGATCCTGTGTGGAGTGTAGACGCCATTACTGCAGTTGATTCTGTAGGCGCATCGGGTAAGATTTATCCCAAGATAGATTTCATCGGCCCCCTCTGGATTCGTTTGACTGATTCCTATACAGATTTCATGGATTCACTCAGGATACATGTTGTAGCGAGTATTGAACCGGGGGACGGAGCAAGGATCTTCCGGGATTATCGAGGTGGTTTTTTTGCATTGGATACAAACAGTGTAGTGCAGCCCATATCATTCAGCGTAAAATATCCGGCTGTTCCCCAGGTAAAGAAGGTAATGAGAGACTATCTGGCTGTGGGTAAAATTTATGCGCTACAGCCCGCCTATCTAATATTGAATTCTCCCATGACTATGACCCTGCCTCTTGGTGTGTCTCTGGCCGCAGCAAAACAAGATGCATCCCGCCAAATGGCTGACATAGCTGCATCGGTGGCAGCAGTGGCGCCGGAAGATATCCGCCTTGGTATGTGGGACGCCTCAAGGCTTAAATGGGATATTCGAACCGGAATAACGGAGATAGACAGGATCTCCATTGATTCGGATACCCTGGCACAATGGACATTGCTCATTCCCACTGAAAAACTGGGAATCCGTGCATATTCTGCCCTGCCAAATCCATTTAGTCCTGTTCTGGGACCGTTGAACATTGGTTTTACTTTAACTTCCAGGGCTTCTACGTATTTGGCGGTTACAGTCAAACTGTATAATATGAATGGCACTTTAGTCCGTGAACTTTTGGTAGATCAACAAATAATAAAAGATGAACCATACATATTGGAGTGGGACGGCCTGACCGATTATGGAGATATGGCTCTGAATGGTCGTTATATGTTATACATCACGGCCAGAGACGGTCAGGATACTGCAACGTTGTTGAAATCTGTTGTACTGGTAAAGTAATCAATTCAATTTGGTGATCATTAATGGATATGAGAAAAAATATGATGAGTAAAAGACTGATGCGCATATATCAGGCAATATTATTCTGCCTGGTATTGACAGGGTCAGTGCGTGCTGATATCCCTTCGGCTTTTGTGGATATCGGTTATGGCGCACGTCCTATGGGTATGGGTGGAGCTTATGTTGCTCTGGCCAGCGATGCCTACGGTGTATTCTGGAATCCTGCCGGCCTGCCATATGTCAGAGGGTGGCAGGTGAGTACAATGTATGCCAAACAATTTAATATTGTTCAATACTATCTGCTTACCGGCGCACGGCATTTCGGGGATGTCGGTGTAGGAGGTGCTGTCTTGTCGGCCGGTGATGAGGTGTGGCGTGAGACAACGGCACTTCTGTCAGGAGGAGTCAAGCTCGATAGATTCGGTGCAGTCTTTAAGGGTATGTCAATAGGCGCAACTTTCAAGATGCGTACAGTCTCCTTTGGTAACAATCCCGATGGCGGCGAACTTCAGATTCAAGGCAGTGGTACCGGATATGGCCTGGATCTGGGATTTCGCTGGAAATTTGCCAGACGCTGGACCATGGGAGTGCTTTATCGTGATTTTTTAAATAATGTCAATTACAACAACAGAACCCGTGATGTCAATTATGGTGAGTCAGTTCCTTCTTCATTGGTAATGGGTACGGCCTTTCTGGCACGCCCCAACCTTGTCTTTGTGTTGGATTGGGACAAGGCGTTGACCCGTCAGATGCAGGATAGAGTACTATTGGGAATGGAGTGGCGGCTGTTTAAACTCTTGTTCGTACGTTGCGGCTGGTCACAATCTCTTGGAGCAGATCCGATGAGAAAGTTTAATTGGGGCTTGGGTGTGCAGTACTTTAAAAGGAAATTCGGCATACGTCTGGATTTTGCCTATCAGACTTATTTCCTGGCATCGACACCTCGTGTATCAACATCTATCTGGTTTTAAAGGGAGTTAATGATGAGAAAAGTTATATTTATGATCATCGCTCTCTCCTTTATGAGCAGTGATACGTTTTATGCGCAGACTGATTCGGATCATCCTCTGGCTTCTCTAGCCATCAGCCGCCTTAATGTGCGATTCACTCTCAGCGGATCACTTGTGGGGCTGGGATCAGGTGCCAATGCAGCCGGGCGCAGTGTAGTATGGCCTTATGCAGATGCAAGTGCTCTATCCTGGAATCCGGCGGCTTTGGGCAGTCTTGAGAAGAGAAGTGTGATCATGGACTGGGTGCCAGGCATATCTCAGGATCTCACAAATTTCAGCAGTCTCTATGATATAGAAGCCAAAATCAATACGGAAATGGACTCTGCCTTGTCAAATTATGGAACTTCCGGCAGTAGTGTTGCATATCCTGATTTGAAACCTGTAGCCGGTTTTCGCTCTGACATAGCTGGATTTGGTATGGCTATTCCATTTTCTTTAAATGGAAAGAGCATGGGTATAGGTTTTGGTTTCAGTACGCCTCTAAGGTTGAATCTTGATATACAGGGTACCGGAATTGAAGCTCTTATTGATTCGGAACAGAATATTGAAAATACTACAAGACGTATCCGTATGCGTGTACATGCCAATATGGTGAGCAGCCTTGATGTAGCTGTGAATCAATTCATGGTGGGTTTTGGAGCTGAGTTGGCAGATGGATTTATGATGGGATTAACAGCCAGTCGATATAATATTAATGCCAGTGCAAGAGCTCGTGCCAACATTGACGGTATTATTGAGATGTCTGGTAATGAGTATGCGTTTAATGATCCCAATGATGCTAATATTGACTTTGCGGCCGGTGAAACCAATGCATTGAGTCAATCCATGCAGAGTGATTTCAGCGGATCAGGCTGGGGATGTAAGATCGGTCTGATAAAAAAAATCTCAGAAAGACTCCAGATTGGATTGACTATTGACCTGCCTCCTACTTTGAAGAGCCGCGGTACATATTCTTCTGTAATGCATGAAATTCCATTTATTAAACTGGAAGAAGATAGTGTGAGTGGCGATGGCGGAGTAGCCGATATGATTGATCCCACGGCAATTAATCTGGCTCAGCTTACTCGTACCGAACGTAAAGAAGAGAATAATTCACACCGTTTGAATATTGAATTTCCCAGAGCTTATAACCTGGGTATTGTATTTGGCAGCGGTAATTTCAATATGATATTAAGATTGACAAGTTATTCCGGTCAATTCGGATATGATCTTATCGGTGAAGAGCAGCGTGGATTAAAGTTTAAGTATGGAGGCGGTCTTACCCTGGATTTTAAGTATTTTTTCCTGGGCGGATCAATATCCATGGTAGATGAGATCAAACCTACAGTCGTTGAAGAGGCGGCCGTAACGGATGATCCGTCGGATCCATTGGTCAATTTGCCGTTGGCCAATTTCAATCTGGGTTTTCGGATTCCAACAGCCCTGGGTGTCTGGGTGGATGGTATTATCGGTGTAGAACCCATACCGACACTGCGCTTGTCATTTCGCTATAATTTTTAAAATGTAATGGGATTGATGAATATGAAAATATTATTAAATCTTTCTGTGTTGCTTTGTTTTACATCTTTTCTGCAAGCACAGAATGTGATCCGAAAGGTCTCAGCGTATGTCTTGCTGGATACTGATGCCGGTATAGGCAGGATTGGCGAGAGCATTGATATCTATCGCAAATCCGGTGGTCAATCTTTCGTAGTTGGCAAAATAAAGCTTGTGTTGTTTAAGAATAACCTTGCTGCCGGTAAAATTATAGAAGAAGTGGCTCCTTATAAGATAAGGATAAATGATTATGTACATGCCACAAAATTAGCAAAGGCAAGCCGTCAATGGCCTGTGGCTGTACGTTCAGAGATGCCTGTTATTAATGTTGTTATGGAATGGGTATTGTTAAATGGAGATCTTGGCTATGGGGCCATCGGGCAAAGATATGCTGTCTATCGTAAAGGCAGGTCGGGTAATGTTAAAGTTGGAAGTATGGAAATTGTCAGGATAAAGAATGGCAGGACTATCTGCAAAATAATCAAGCAGAACCGTTCAAAACCTATAAGAAAGAGTGATTTTGTTTTGCTTGAGGATGTAGATGGGTCAGATGATCTGGATTATTATTTTTTTGGCGAGTTTGAGGGGAAATAGTATTCTGTTTAGAACAGGGAAAAGATGTAGAGATTAGCAACGAACAAAAGAGAAAAGATATAGAGATTAGCAACGAACAAGACGAACAAAACGAACAAGAGAGAAAAGATATAGAGCTTGGCAACGAACAAGACTAACTAAACGAACAAGAGAGAAAAGATATTGATATTGGCATCCGTCAATTCCTGTCTCTGCGAGGGAGCCTGTTCTTTAGGCGATCGCGGCAGTCTCCTCAAGGATCAGCGGGAACTGCAAATTGAGTGATCAGCTCCGGGGTGGAGAGCAAGAGCATTATCCACGAAAGACACGGAGTCCACGAAAAAGAACGAAGAAGCTCCCAGAGTATATGGCACACAGATGACACGGAACACTCCGGAATAATACGGATTGAAATAGAGGGAAATTAATTTTTGTCTTCCTGAACTTATGTCAGGATCTATGCCACGAAAAACACTCGGTGAGTTATGGCATCTGTCAACGCCTGTCACTGCGAGGGAGCCTGCTCTTTAGGCGATCGCGGCAGTCTCCTCAAAGCTCAGCAGGAACTGCAAATTGATCGATCGTTCCGTGGTGGAGAGCTAGAGCATGGCACACAGATGACACGGAAAGTGCGGATTAATACGGATTGAAATAGAGGGAAATTAATCTTTGTCTTCCTGAACTTGTTTCAGGATCTCTACCACGAAAAACACTCGATTAGTTATTGCATCCGTCAATTCCTGTCTCTGCGAGGGAGCCTGCTCTTTAGGCGATCGCGGCAGTCTCCTCAAGGCTCAGTGGGAACTGCAAATTGATCGATCGTTCCGGGGTGGAGAGCAAGAGCATTGCCCACGACGTCCACGAAAAAGAGCGAAGAAGCTCCCAGAGCAAATGGAACACAGATGACACGGATTTCGTGGGTCAGAGCGGATCTACCTGGATCCCTGGAGCAATTAAACAATGTGTCTCCCCGGTAATTTTTTGGCCGGGGTCTATCATTAGCAGGGTCTGTGTTTAATCCTGTGAGTAAAAAACAGACAACAGAAATTAGACAGGATTACAGGATTAACAGGATACACCAGAGCAAAAAAAAGAGCATTGCCCACGAAAGATACGGAGCCACCCAGCCCTGCCGGAACACATAAGGGGGTATGACCTGCCACGAGATATTTAACATGTATTGCCATTCAATTTTTGTCTTCCTGAACTTGTTTCAGGATCTCTACCATGAAAAAATACTTGGTTGGTTATTGCATTAATCAACGCCTGTCACTGCGAGGGAGCCTGCTCTTTAGGCGATCGCGGCAGTCTCCTCAAGGCTCAGCAGGAACTGCAAATTGATCGATCGCTCCGTGGTGGAGAGCAAGAGCATTGCCCACGAAAGACACGGAGCCGCCCTGCCGTTTTCGTTGTTCGTCTTGTTCGTTGCTAAAGCTTTGTTCGACTTTAAGTAAAGTATTTTTGTAACATTTTTTCAATTTAAGACCTGTCGCATTTGGAACTTGGACTAACATTTTTTAAAGAAGCCCAATATAATTAAAAAGAGACAAACGGTTCCGGTTTCCGCTTGTCTCTTTTTAATTTGAAGATATTTTCTATCTATTTGCTCTGAGTATGTTTGTTGAGCTACCTAATATACGTGTTATTTAAAATCTACCCTATTTTTTTTAGGCCCCATGTTGTTTTAAGTGGATAATAACAGTCTTTTTCATCCACAACTTATAACTTTAAAAAACTATTCACTTGATTCTGCATAGTGCCAAGTTTTTATTTATTCTGATTTTCGGGAAAATTCATCAGGGAGAACACAATTATAGCCGTATTGTATTATGTTGTAGGACTTGGAAAATCTTTTTATAGGCTTTATTTTGATGATTTACGTAAGAATGTTCTATTTATACACGTTGGATCTCAAGATTTTTCGGCAGAACAATTGTAAGATATGACATTAGAAATAATTATTAATGATATTGTTCCATTCATAATAGAAATTGCAGAAAACCATCTTGCATAAAAGCGGGTGTAGATGTATCTTGTATGTTATGAATAATTCCAATAAAAACATAGAAAATAAGAAATGTGTAGCCATATTTTTTGGCGGACGCAATATGGAGCATGAGGTCTCAATGAGCTCTGCTGCAGGTGTGTTTACACACATCGATAGGAATCAATACAATATTCATGCAGTACGTCTGGATAAGGATGGAACCTGGTGGCTGCTTGATCCCAATGAACCCATGGATTCTCCCGAAGCTTTGGCCAGAGCGGCTGGAATGCGTGTAGTTGCCGGAGATCCTACAATAGAGGGATTGGTCATAATTGAACCCGGAGAGCGAACTTTGGATATTGTCCGGGTAGATGTTGCATTCCCTGTACTGCATGGGCCTTTTGGAGAAGACGGAACCTTCCAGGGACTTGCTGCCATGGCAGGATGGCCATGTGTGGGATCCGGCGTATTAGGTTCGTCTGTGGGTATGGATAAAGTTCTGATGAAGCAGGTGTTTTTCCAGAACGATCTGCCCTCAACGGATTTTATTTGGTTTACCAAGAAGTCATGGATGGCAGAATCGGACAGGATTCTTAAAGCTGTTAATCAGGAAATCGGTTTCCCATGTTTTGTTAAACCGGCTAATGCCGGATCCTCCGTAGGGATTTCCAAGGTGAAATCAGCAGAAGAATTGTGGACGGCCATTAATATTGCAGCTGAATATGATCGTAAAATATTAGTAGAAAAAGGTGTAAATGCCAGAGAACTGGAATGTGCTGTTTTAGGTAATCATCAACCGCAGACATCAGTAGTTGGAGAGATTCTTCCTGGCAATGAGTTTTATGATTATGAAGCCAAATATCAATCTGAAGGAAGCCGTACATTGGCTCCGGCAGATATTGACAATGATATTGCTGAAAAAATAAAATGGATGGCTGCCCGTGCTTTCAGCAGCCTGGATTGTGCCGGCTTAGGCCGTGTGGATTTTTTATTAGATAAAAATAATGGTGATTTATTTGTAAATGAAATCAATACAATCCCGGGTTTTACACCTATTAGTATGTACCCACATCTATGGGAGAAATCAGGAATTTCTTACACAGAATTAATAAGCAAGTTAATTGAACTTGCCATTGAAGATCATGAAGACAGGAAATGCTTAAAAAATAGTCGCATTGATTAATATGGATTACGGAAAGGGGACTGCATACTGATGAAGAAACTTAAAATGAGATTTGCTGCAGCATTGTTGCTGGCATTAATGTTTCTGGCGGTGTTTCCGGCTGCTGCGCAGATTAGAATTAAGATTAAGCCATTTGCCGGTTTCGGATATGGCAGAGTGATAACGGATTATGCTCATCAGTTTGCCGTAGATGATACATTGGATGAGCATTATTTTGACTTTAATTTAGCGACTGTACCCAGAGGCAGAACGAGAGGTCAGTCACGTATTGATTTGTTACAGATTTATGATGTCACTCTGGGTTATCTTTTTTGGTCACATAGTGTGAAGTTTACTCATATTGCACCTGATAATATCCTGAAAACAAAAAAGGTCTATCCCAGAGGTGTCCAATATAATATGCATGGTGCCACACTTACATGGTATATGCCATACAAGGGTATTGGAAGCCGTTCACGCCTGCCATTTATTATGGGTGGTGCCGGCCGTTATTATGGAGCTAAAAAAGGTACATATTATATAGTAAATGCTGAAACAAATCTGGCAGAAGGCATAAATACTACTATGATATCATATGATGATTGGGGTTATTTTGTTGGTGTGGGATTAATCGTACATAAATATTTTTACGTATATGCCGGCATGACAGAATTAATGGGTGATGGATTGATGGGTTCGCGTTTCTTTGATATTGTAATCGGTTTTACATTTTAGTTGTAGTACTCTGAAACCCCTCTTTAGGAACTGATCATGATAGAAATGCTGGAACTGACACGTTGTTTTGAAGAGCAAATTGCTGTTGACAAGGTGACACTTTCTGTGCCAAAGGGAGAGATCATTGGTTATCTCGGGCCCAATGGTGCTGGAAAAACCACAACAGTGAAGATGTTAACCGGTTTGCTCGAACCCAGTAATGGAGTAGCCAGGATTGCCGGATTTAATATTGTCACACATCCTATAGAAGTAAAACGCCGTATAGGTGTCGTGCCGGAGTCCGGTGCTCTCTATCAGAGCCTGTCGCCCGATGAATATCTGTATTTTGTAGGGCGGCTTTATCATATGGCTGAATCTGTAATAGACAGGCGTATCTCCGAGTTCTTCGATTTCTTTCAAATTGAAGAACATCGTTATCAAAGGATGAATACTTTTTCTAAAGGGATGAAACAGAAGATTGTAATTACTGCTGCCTTGTTGCATAATCCTGATGTGCTATTTTTAGATGAACCTTTAAACGGGCTGGATGCCAATGCGGCACTGCTACTTAAAAGGCTTATTCAGAATTTAGCTAAAGAGGGCAAAACAATTTTTTATTGTTCACATATCCTGGATGTTGTTGAAAATTTGTGCCATCGTGTTGTCATTATTGATAAAGGTAAGATAGTGGCTGACGGCTCGGTTGATGAACTGAAGACAATGACAGAGAGTCCATCGTTGGAAGCAGTATTCAGTGACCTGACTCAATCTTCCGATCTGGATGAAGTTGCTATGGCTTTCAGCCGTCGTTTAACGGCTGAGGATGAATAGTGATAGAACGTATAATGAATAAATTTGGAATCGATTATATTCAACTTAAGGCTATTCTGAGTGTTTCGCTTAAAATAGATATTCGCGGACATCGTATCTCTTCAAGCCGGCAAAAAAAACGCATCTCACCATTTATATTGAGCCTGATCTTTTATTTTTTTATGAGCGTTGTTTTGGCTGTCAACCTGGCAACACGATCTACTGTAATGTTGTACAGTGTTTTTTGTATGGCATATGCTCAAATAATGTGTGTCTTTTTGATATTACTTGAATTTGGACACGTTCTCATCTCTCCCGATGATGTAGATATTTTAGGATACAGACCTCTAAATTCAAGAACTTATTTTCTGTCCAGGTTCTTGAATTTACTAGTCTATGTCATGCTTACGGCCACAGCACTTAACTTGCCACCTGCTCTGATTGGCATGTCAGTATTCGGTATTGGATGGCATTTTGCACCAATATATTTAATTATATCTTTCATAGCCTGCGTGGCATCGGCCGCTCTGGTTGTTTGGGTCTATGCAGCTTTGCTGCGCTACCTGCCATATCAGCGTTTCAAGGACATCCTGGCCATACTTCAGACTTCATTGTCTTTTGTAGCATTTTTAGCATATCAAATGATTCCCCGAATGAGTCGTCAATATCTGGATACAGGAGTGGAATTATCAGGAGAGTGGTTGTGGCTGATCCCGTCTGCCTGGTTTTCCGGTGTGTTGAGATTGATGGTCGGACAGGGGCAGGCACTTGATTGGGGGCTATCAGCTCTGGCAATACTTTCGACTTTATTCTTAAGTGTCATTGCATTTCGTAAGATTTCATTGGACTATTCCATGCAGATTAGCCGCCTTCAGATTCATAGCCGTGATCTGTCCAGGAAGCAAGGTAGATTGAATGATCGGGGATCATGGATCTCCAGGCATATTAAAAATATTGAAGTGAGAGCCGGTTATGAACTTGGTCTTGCAATGCTCAGACGTGACAGACAGGTAAAAATGACTGTCTATCCGCTTTTAGGCATGCCACTGGCTTTTCTGATTCTTGCATTAGTTGAGAATCAAATTGTTAATCCTCTGGCCAGTGCAGACCTGCCCAAAGGCGGCTTTGCCTATATGGCATTGTTTTTTATTTTCTTTATGCTCCACAGTCTTGTTCAAACCTTGCTCTACAGTAAAGACTGGGAGGCAGCGTGGATAATGATAGCCGCTCCTGTTGCGAGTCCCGGTAATTTGCTGAAAGGAATCATCCGTGTTATTATTGTTAGATGTATTGCACCTTTTTTTGTGATATTGAGTATTTTATACAGTAGGGCAGGTAGTTGGGATTATACATTATTGTTTATGTTATTCATTGCATCGTGTTCTGCTGTTTTTATGGCAGCAGATATGTTTTTTATAAAGAATCTACCCTTTTCCAAACCGAGGGAACGGGGAGATAGAGCGGGCCAATTTGCATTAATGCTCTTTGCTGTTCCGTTTTTTGGAGTAATGGCAGGACTGTTTATAATTATTTCCAAATGGCCTGTATCAATTTATCTGATGATAATTACAGGATTTATCCTGTTTTCTATAATAGAGAGTCGGGCAATTAGGCGTTTGAATAAATTGTTTTCGTAGGGGGAATGTTGTATATGTTTTTCAGGATCAGATATTTAGGGTGTATTGCAGCGGGGACTGTGTTGCTAATGCATTGTGCATGCCGTGAACCGGTGGCCTCTAAAGCAGATTTAATTTTCATCAATGGACGTATCTATACTGTAGATGAAAATCATCCCTGGGTAGAGGCAGTTGCAATATTCGGTGACAGAATACTTGCAGTAGGCAGTACAGGGGAAATGGACATCTATAAAGACACGAACACCTCTGTCATTGATCTTAAAGGTAAATTTGCTTGTCCCGGTTTTAATGACGCTCATATTCAGGATTTAAGCGGATACTTTGGACGGGCAGATATTGATCTTCACGGTATTACTTCTATGGCACAATGGCGGCAGGAAGTGAGAAATCATCATCGTAATCAGTCCCGCAAAGCTATTGTTCCGCCTGATAAATGGATAATCGGTCAAGGTTGGGATCAGTCATTAATGGAAGATAGTGTCTGGCCGGACAATGAAATTTTTAAATATAGAAGAATTTGGATTAACAGGCCCATGTTATTTTACCGAATCTGTGGACATGCTGCTCTGGCCAATCCCAAAGCACTTCGAATAGCCTGTATTGATAAGCATACACCAAATCCTCCTGGTGGTGAAATCGTAAAAGATCCGCGTACGGGTCAGCCTACAGGATTGCTTAAAGAGTCTGCAATTGATCTGTTGACTCCATATCTTCCACTGCCTGATATTCGTAAAATGGGGAACGGTGTGAGGAGAACTTTGCATATGGCCGCATCTATGGGAATAACTTCCTTGCAAGGCTGCGGTCGTGATGAAGTGTTTCATATTTTTAAAGCTTTTAAAGATGCAGACAGCCTTACGTGCCGCATCAATTTTTGGGGTAATCTGGATGCTGATTATGAAGAATTATCAACCATGCGACAAATCAGTGATGATAATATGCTCAGGGTCGGTTTATTGTCAGCTTCTTTAGATGGTGCAATGGGTACTTGCAGTGCTGCTCTGCTCTGGCCTTACCTGGACAATCCTGAGCATCGTGGTATTCCGAAATTCAGTCAGGACGAACTGTCCCGGTTAATTATTTCTGCTGATGAGGCTCATGAACAAGTTGCAGTTGATGTTATAGGAGATGATGCGGCACGTATGGCTCTGGAGAGCTTTCAGCTCTTAAATCGCCTGCACCCATCAAATGAAAGACGTCACAGACTGGAACATGTTCAGTTGATAACAACTGAAGACATGAAGAGAGCGGGAGACCTGAATATTGTTGCATCAATTCAACCGTCTCATCTATTAGATGATATAAGATGGGTAGAGAAACGTCTGGGGCCTGAACGTTGCCAGAATGCTTATCCATGGCGGGCACTGGCTGATAATGGTGTCAGACTTGCCATGGGTACTTATTGGCCGGTAGTTAGTTTGAATCCTATATATGGACTCTATGCCGCTGTGACCCGCAGAGATACAACCGGATATCCGGCAGAAGGCTGGCACGCAAAACAGAGGTTGTCTATGGCTGAAGCATTGTCTGCATATACACTTGGTTCTGCCTATGCAGAAAATATGGAAGAGGCCAAGGGACGCCTCTGTCCCGGAAAATTGGCAGACATGGTTGTACTTGATAGAAATTTATTTGAGATTAATTCCGATGATATACTCGACACCAGGGTTTTAATGACAATTCTGGGTGGTCGTATTATTTATAGAGGTGATGATTAGATTTATTATTATGACAGGAGCTTATGATGAAAAAGATATTGATCTTATTTATGGCTTTGTTTTTAGCCGGATATCAAGGAGTAGCATTTTCCGATACTGTGATATTAAAAGGTTATGTCAGGCATGTAAATACTTATGCGGAAATATCTAATGTTAATGTCTATATCAAGAATAGCGGTATAGGAACAATAACAAAAGCATCAGGTTCTTTTTCATTAAAAATTACCTCAGCCTCCTCCAGCAGTATTGTTGTATTTGAACACGTCTCTTTTTTCAGACTGGAAATTCCTTTGGAACAAGCACTACAACAACGTGTTTTCAATCTACGTCCAAGGATTATAGAACTGCCTGCTGTCAGTATTGAAGCTGCAATTGAGCGTCCTGATTATATGAAAGAGCTCCCTAAAGCTGTGTCAGTAATTGATGCACAGCGTTTTGAAATTCAGGGGTATGTAGATGCAGCCGATCTCTTGCTCTCAGAGCAGAGTATACAGGTCGATGAAGAGCTTTCCGGTAAAAAAACAGTATCGATCCGGGGTGGTAATCCCGATGATGTTCTGGTACTATATAATGGTGTCAAAATGAATAGTATCTATGATAATGTAGTTGATTTTACTCATATTAATCTCGATGATGTGCAGAAGTTTGAGATTATTAGAGGGAGCCATACTTCTCTTTTCGGTTCCGGTGCTGTCTCAGGGATTATCAATATTATTCCCAGGACATTCAAACCATATTCCATCAAATTTCAGCAGAAGCTGGGTACATATGCTATGGGTGCATGGGACTTGCATATCAACCAGAGTTATTTTGACAAAATCAATCTATCTTATAATTATAAGCAAGGCGGTATGCACAGAACTTATGCCGACAGCCCGGATGGTGTTGATTATTTTGAAAATAAGAGCGTGCATCACACATTTAGTGTAGCCAGTGATCTCTCTGACGACACTCGGGCTACCGGAATGGAAAAGCATAATTTTAATGTCATGTTTACCGATTCAAAACTTAATTATGAAAACATTCGTTACAATGAGACAATGCATAATTCTAATCAAGTAGTGTCAATGCGTTATTTTGGTAACTTTTTAATATTGAATAACCTTACTTTTACAGGATCTGTGCAGAATGTTGATCGGCAAGATAATCTTGAATTTGAGAATGAAGTTGTAAAGACCAGGTCTTTTGACAGCCATTCGATTCAAATGGGCCTTAACAAGGGAATATTGATCAAGGATGTAGAATTGCTGTTCGGTTATCAATTTGAGAGAAATCAGCTTGATTTTATGGATTCGCATAATGCTGAAAGTAATATCAGAATAAATGAATCAGCAGATCTCTTACAGCAGAGACATGGGCTTACGGGTATTGCCAAATTGCATGTACCCACTGAATCCAGCTTTTTCACAGCAACTGATCTTGATATCAGTTATCGCTGGGACAGTGTGAAGAATGAGTTTGATGATGTGTACAAGCGTGAACAAGTACCCTCTTACGTTCCATCTGAAGTTGATAAACATAAAACTGTAGAGTGGAAAGAATCCATGCTCAATTTTTCCAGTAATTTTTCCGGAAAAAATGAATTGTTTGATGTTAATGCATATTTGAATGTAGGCGCAAATTTTAAATTTCCTACTATGTTCCAGCAGCTCAGCATGCCGGCAACGTCCAATGAAGTAATCTATGACTCTTATGGGAATATCATATCAAATCAAGATGATTCAGAAGGACTTAAGCCGGAGAAAAATAATTCGACGGAGATAGGCGTTGAAGTGGCAGGTGAAACGTTGGGCCATAGAAGTATAAACGGCTGGAAGCTCAGTGCAAATTATTTTCGTAATCAATACTATAACAAGATAAAAACATACTTGCTACCAGGCTCCCCTGTTGCCTTTTATGAGAATGTCGAACATGCTGAGATTTCAGGATTTGAATTAAAGGCGACTCTGTTTATTGTCAAGAATAAAGTCGTTTTGGAAGCTGGTACATCACTCTATTCCATATCTGACAAAGCGGCCTTTCCGTTTAAATCCGACAAAAAAACTATCTTCAATATAATTTTTAATCATGCCGGATATTCGCTTCAGTTTCAGTGGTTTGACGAGAGTGATCAGCTCGGTTCTATTCGTAATCTATATGGGGGGTTTACTCAGATTGCTCTGTCCGGTTATTCCAATATTAATGTGCATTTAAGCAAAAAATTCAGATTATTTAATGCTCAATTGTTTATCAATTGCAGTGGACGGAATTTGCTGGATGACGATACAGAGCTAGAGGGCCTTTCTATACGTGACAGGCGTTTGTATGTAACTGCAGGTATTCAGTATTAATGGAGGGTGATATAATGATGCGAAAGAATTTATATGTATGGATAGTTATTTTTACATTAATTGTCTCTTGTTCAAAAAATCCCTTTGGCGGTGATACCGTTTCCGGTGGTAAACTGAAGATTACCGGAATAGTATTGCTTAATGACGGGGCAGATCCCGAAGGTGTTTTTGTCTGGTTAGAGGGTTTTGACCAATCTGCATATACAGATGCAGATGGCAGATTTGAACTAACAATACCAGCTCCACTTCAACAGGGAAATAGTGTTACCGGAGAGTATAGACTGTTTTATTATGTAGCTAATTATGCATATCAGACTGTTACAATTGTATTGAGAAACGGTTATATTGAATATAGCAATGGCGGGCTGGACAAGAATGGTAAAGTCAGAATTACACATGAATTAATAAAGATTCTTGATATTGAAACCAGTGTGCTGCCGGCCACAATTACACGGTTTGACTCAACGACACTGGTCAGGGTAAATGTGAGATTGTCCTCTTATCAAAGCGCATTAAAAATCTCAGGATTATTAGGTGCTGCACCGCTCAGGGCATTGATGGGCTATTTCTTTAGAAAAATTGATGATACTGACAATTCAATTTTAATAAGGCCCTGCGATCGTTTGCCAGTGGTGATCAACCTCTCAGGGGAGACAACGTGGAAAGGCGGATACATGGGTTGGGACATGGGTCTTGTTGCTGAAGCGGCTGATTGGGAATGCATACCTTATATAAGAATAATTCAACCCGGAATGCCAGATGATTTAATAGCGGCAATAGATCCCTGGGCATTGGAATATAATGAAGCTTATTTAAAAATACCATGTCGCCAGGACCTGGGCCGGATCAGCTGCGTTTTATCACAATAAGCAGCAGTGAAATTCCAAATTCCAAATTCCAAATTCCAATTTTTGGTGTTTGTTATTTGGATATTGGAATTTGGAATTTGTTCTCTGATATGTGATCATTTTTTCCTTGAATAAACAAGGATTACCTCCTATATTGTGCGCACAGGTAGTTGATGAAATATGCTAAAATTTTATCTGGCCTGGAATGGCGATCTGCTTTTAATAATAAATGATACAATCATCGTTTGAACAAGGAGAGAATTGATGGATATTAAGGCGTTCAAAGACGCGCATAAGCTCATCAATGAAAAGACTTATGCATTAGGTACAATTGACAAGGGATACACCAATCGTACCCTTTATGTCAATCTTGATAATAATGAAATTAAAGAGAAACCCGTAACTCCGCAGATGAAAGAAAAGTTTATCGGCGGTAAAGGATTCGGTCTGCGTCTTCTATGGGACGCAGTAAAGCCTGAGACCAAATGGAATGATCCCGAAAATGAGATTATCATTGCTCCGGGACCTGTGGCCGGAATTACAGCTTATTCGGGAACCGGTAAATCCATAGTTGTCTCTATTTCTCCTATGACTGATATTATTATCGACTCCAATGTCGGTGGATATTTTGGTCCTTACTTGAAATTTTCCGGTTTTGATGCCCTGGAAATTCAAGGTAAAGCTGCCAAAGATGTCATAATTTTTATTGATGGTATTAATGGCAAAGTTACAATTGAAGAAGCACCGGAAGAACCTTTAGACAGTCATATATTGGCCAATGTCCTTACAAAAATGTATGCAGCTGATGAAAAAGATTATCGTAATGTTGCGGTTGTAAGTGCAGGTTCTGCTGCTGATCATTGTAATATAGGTATGCTTAATTTCAGCCTTTTTGATCTTTCCCGTAAAGAAGTCAGATTAAAACAAGCAGGACGCGGCGGTATCGGACGTGTTTTCCGTGATAAAAATATCAAGGCAATAGTTTGCCGTTCACCCCAGCCAAAGGGTGATATGTTAAACGTGGTTGATATGAATTCCATTAAAGAACGCGGTCAGAAGTTTAACCGTGAAATGCGTGAATTTGATGATGATCAATGTGAGATGCGTACAAAGGGTACGGCTCATCTTGTTGAGATTATGAATGAATATGAACTGTTGCCGACTCATAACTTTAAATTTGGGCAACATGCGGATATTGCAAAAATTGATTCAAAGGTCTGGAAAGAATGGTTTACACCAAGAGCTTCTGATGCCTGTTGGTATGGTTGTACCATGGCCTGTGCCAAGACCGTGGAAGATTTTGAAGTGCGTACCGGGCCTTATAAAGGTCGTAAAGTTTTAGTCGATGGCCCTGAGTATGAGACTGCTGCAGGTGTTGGTTCAAATATAGGCGTCTTTAATTCTGAAGTCATCCTCGAACTTAATTTTTATTGTGATACTTATGGTTTGGATACCATATCATTCGGAACTCTGACAGCATTTGCCATGGAGTGCTGGGAAAACGGCATTCTTAATAAGGAAAGAACCGGTGGTCTGGAGCTTTGTTTCGGTAACAGTGATGCTGCCCTCGAACTGATTCATCAGATGTCTCGCGGTGAAGGTTTCGGTCTTATTGCCGGGCAGGGCATACGTAAGATGAAAAAATATTTTGCCGACAAGGGCTGGGGTGACATAGCCTTTATGAATGATATAGGTATGGAAAATAAAGGCCTTGAATACTCCCAATATATCTCCAAGGAATCACTTGCCCAGCAGGGTGGTTATGCTATGACCAATAAAGGGCCGCAACATGATGAAGCCTGGTTGATTTTCATGGATAAAGTTAATAAGCAGATCCCCACTTTTGAAGATAAAGCTGAAGCTCTTCATTATTTCCCAATGTTCCGTACATGGTTTGGCCTCATGGGCCTTTGTAAACTGCCATGGAATGATGTAGAACCGGCAAACAATGCCGAGACAGATGAACCTGCCAAGGTTCCGGAGCATGTAGATAACTATTTGACAATTTTCAAGGCTGTTACAGGTAGAGATATAGATAATGCCGAGATGATTCGTCAATCTGAGCGTGTATATAATTTCCAGCGTATCTTCAATATCCGCATGGGTAAAGGTCTGCGAGCTCATGATGCACAACCATACCGTGCTGCCGGTCCGGTTACAAAAGAAGAGTACTTATCTCTGCAGAAGCAGTATGACGGCCAGTTGAAGGATATCATTGGTATTGATCCGGAAGGTAAGTCAATTGACGAGAAGATGGCAGCCACACGTAAGTTCCGTGAAGATCAGTACGAAAAACTGCTGGATGCCGTATATAAACGTCGTGGTTGGACTCGGGGAGGCGTGCCCACTATCGAACATCTTCAGGATCTGGGTATGGATCTACCCGAACTGATTGAAGTTGTTAAACCACTTCTGGAGAAGTAGACGATTATGAGCCAGACCATCACAGTGAATGGTGATTTGCTGGAATGGACAGAAGGTATGTCTGTTTCTGATGTGTTGGCGTTGAAAAAGTATACTTTTAAAATGCTGGTCGTCAAAATTGATGGCCAGCTGATAAAAAAAGCAATATGGCCGGAGACAGTGATCCCTGCGGGGGCCACTGTTCAGGTGATTCATTTGATGAGCGGCGGTTGATGCCGCCGATGTACAGGAGATTTTCATGTTTAAAACCAATGAATATTTTGATGGTAAAGTAGTATCTATCGCCTTTACTTCTGAAAAAGGTCCGGCAACAGCCGGTGTTATGGCTGGTGGTAATTATGAGTTCGGAACCAGCACAAAAGAGTATATGACAGTAACCAGCGGTGCCATGACTGTGATGCTGCCCGGCCAGACCGAATGGAAGACTTTCAATGCCGGTGAGACCTTCATCGTTGAGAAAGATAAGAAATTTCAGGTTAAGATGGAAGGTGATACATCTTATCTCTGTGTGTATGAATAGAATCGATTTGTTTTGTTTAAAACCCCGGCATATTGTCGGGGTTTCTTTAAATTCCAAATATCAAAAAACAAATTACAAATAAGCTCCAATTCATTGGAATTTGTGATTTAGTTGTTATCTGGAATTTGTTTTTTGGTGCTTTTTTGGAGGGTTGCCAATGCAGTCAGAACTTTTTGAACGCAACGTTCCCGGAATGACTGAAAAGCTGCAAGCAGCCACTGTGGGCATTGCCGGATGTGGTGGTCTGGGGTCAAATATTGCAGTAGCTCTGGTGCGGGCCGGTGTAGGCAGGTTAATCATTTCTGATTTTGATGTCATCGAAGCTTCAAATCTCAACAGGCAGCACTATTTTCAAAAAGATATTGGTCGCTTTAAAGTAGAGGCTCTTACGGATCACTTGCTGGCAATCAATCCGGAAGTAAAAATTATCGCTCATAATCTGAAACTTGATTCAGAAAACACTCCCAAGCTTTATAGCCATGTGGATATCATGGTAGAAGCATTTGATAAAGCCGAATCAAAGCAGTGGCTTATTGAAACATGGCTCTCAGTATATCCGGACATATGCATTGTATGCGGCAATGGTCTGTCCGGCGTTGGAGATACTGCATCTCTAAAACTGCGCCGGCTTGATAATCTTGTGATTTGTGGAGATGGACTTACTGAGATGACAGAGGGACTTTGTTCGGCCAGAGTTGCTATTGCGGCTAATATGGAAGCTCATGCAGTGATCGGTTTGTTGATGGGCCTCGAAGAGCTGTAGTTATTTTTAATTTCTAATTCATCAATAGTGACATTTCGGTGGGTACTTATTATTACACTGTTGCGGATAGTTTTGGGAAACTGTAAAGTTTCAACACGGCACTTATCTCAGACTCGTTTTGCCGCACCGGTAAGCAAAAGACGTTCTGTCTTAACGTTGAATGCTGTTCACTCAATATGAAAATCGTTCAGTTTTGAACCACCTGAATAAATTTATTCAAATATTATCCCTCAAAATGAATGCAATTAATGTTATAATAACATTGGTACGGGAATTGCAAGTATTCATTCTTTATCCATATCAGAAAAAATTCAGTATCTCTCAAGGGGGTATAGACGTATGCAGATAAAAAATGGGTTTATAAAGCAGATCAGCCTGGTCGGTTTTATGTTGATTCTGGTGTTGGCTGCAGGCTGTACTTTTGATGAAGTAGCACAGCCTGATTGGGATGTAGATATACAAGTCCCGTTATTGTCCAAACGTTATACTATGATTGAGCTTTCAGATGAAATAGATGAGCTTGTCATCGATATGGCAAATGATGAAGTCATCCTGAATCTTGAAAAATCATTTGAAACATTTCAAATTGGTGACAAGCTTAAGGTGGATGGTGTTGTCAAGAATGATATAATTATTCCTGTTAGTGGCCAACTTCGAGATTCAGTCACAATATCATCGGAGATAGTTGTCATAGACACTGCGGCTATTCGTGCTGGTTTTGTTACATTGTATCTGGAAAATCCCGGTTCAAATACTATTACTATTATATTTGAACTCTTTGATATCAAATCACCATCCGGAGAGACTTTGCGGAAGGTTATTGATGTGCCACCGGGCAATTTGACATATCCATTCAGTCTTGACGGATATATAATTATACCGCCTATTGTAAATGGTGAGAATGTCATCCGTTTCACGGCAGAAATAGCAGGATCAACTGCTGAGAATCCCATCAATATTGACATTGATATTGCCGATATCAGCTTTGCCTATCTGTCGGGAATTGTGAATGCACTTGAGATTAATATTGATTCAACAGATTTTGAGATTAATATCCCCGATGGCCTTGATGGTTTTGCCATCCAGAGGGCGGAGTTGAAACTGGCAGTCAATTTGGGGCTGCAATTCCCAATTTCAATCGACCTTACTTTGGAAGGTAGTGAAACCAGAGATGGCAGTGTGCAGACTATCCATGTAGAGCATGTGCTTGATCCATCTGTTGAAGTTGATACAATTGTTGTAGACGATATTGCATTTTTCCTTAACGCACTACCGGAGCGTGTTAAAATTTCAGGTCAATTTGTACTTGGTGACGGTGTTACCAGGGCGCGCATTACAGATGAGCATGTAATCGAGACAGAAGGATTTTTCAAGTTTCCGTTGATTTTTTCTCTGCCATCAGTAGATACCAAGATGGAGGTTGATACAATAGAGATAAGTGAAAAGACGAGAGATGCATTCAGAGATAATATAATTGAAGCACATTTTCATGCAGATATATTAAACGGTCTGCCTGTTGGTGGTGAGATTATGCTGTATTTTTCCAGTACACGGAGTGATTCTACTATTTTTGACCTGGATACGTCCAATCCTGATCCCGGGGATCACTATGTTTTTGAAATTCCTTTTTCAGCAGGCACCCTGGATAGAGATAGTGATCCCGCGTTAGTCAGTTCTGCGCTATTGAGCCTTATCAGGCTGGATCTGGATGCGTCTAATCTGCCCCTGTTCTACAATCATGAACAGTTATTTTGGGCATTGAAATTAGAGGGTGATCATAGTGGTGTCATGGTCAAAGTGAGGCCGACAGATTTTTTTCAGTTAGATGCACGAGTCTCGGCAAAGGTTAATACCTATGTTGAGGAAAATGATAATGAAGGGGGTGCATCATGAAGCGGGGCCTAATTCTAATTGCCGCTATTACTATATGTTTATTACTGACAATGCCCTTGTTTGCACAGCTGACAGCCCGGGGCCTGGGAATGGGAGGTGCATATACTGCCCTGGCCCGCGGAGTCCATGCTGTAGACTGGAATCCGGCAAATTTGGGATTGCCTGATAATCCAAGATTTTCAATGACCATAATCGGTGTCGGTGCCGGTGTGTCAAATAATTCATTTTCCAAATCAATGTATGATAAGTATTTGGTAGATCACGATGGTGTAGATGATGGACATATTCACTGGTCGGCAAATGATGTTAATGATATTTTTGCGGCCATACCCAGCGATGGTCTGAAAATTGTGAATGATATTCATCTGAGATTACTCTCTTTTTCAGTAGGCAATCTTGCCATATCAATAGGCGCTATTTCCGGCACATCAATTGTTTTAGAGAAAGATATTTTTCGGATTCCATTGATGGGTACAAAAATTAATGAAACTTATAACCTGGGTGCCGAATCAGGCCAGGGATTGGGTTATGGCATGCTTGATATTTCCTACGGCCGAATGGTATATCAATCTCCTCATTATACTGTTGCTGTAGGGGCCAGTGCTCATTTCCTCTACGGGGCCGGTTATGCCCAGTCTGATGAAGGAGAGGCTGTGATAGCCTTAAACCCATATGGTGCAGATATCACAGGCTCATATGAAGCTACATACGCATATAATGGCAGTGGATTGGGTTGGGGGATAGATCTTGGTGGAGTAGTGCAGTTTGGTGATGGCTGGACAGTCAGTATGGCACTTGGGAACATATTGGGTTCTATTCCTTTTAATGGAGATGTTGAGAAGGAATTTGGTGATTTAAATGGCGATTCATTGAGTGTTCTATCAGATTTTGATGAAGATATGGTTGATTCAACCTGGTCGGCTGAGGGTGAGGCCTTGCGCGTGCCGCTACCGCGTCAACTACGTTTAGGTGTTTCATTAAAGCAAGGGCCTTTTCTGTTTTCGGGAGAAATTCAGCAGGGTTTTTCTGATGGAGCAATGGTTACAAAGTCCACAAGATTGGCAATAGGAACAGAGTGGAGGGGGCTGTCATGGCTGCCTTTGCGTGTCGGTATCTCTACAGGTGGCCGTTACGGATTTTCCACAGCATTTGGATTTGGAATCAGACCCGGTGGTTTTGTGTTGGACCTGGCTGTTTTAAATCGTGGTGGAATAACACCTGCATCCAGTAAGGGTGTGTCAGTAGCACTGGAATTAGGTATTGACCTGGCACCAAAGAAGAATGCCTGGTAGATTGACTAATATGTTTAATAAATTAAAGGCCTTCGATTTAAGAAGGCCTTTCTTACATGGAGTGCAGGCGTTATCGGAATTCATCTACCCGCCGGAATGTGTTTATTGTAATGAGTCCCTCGATAATTATAAGGAGATGCTTTGCGCATCATGCATAGGTTCTCTTGATGTTGCCAGTGAAGTGAGAGTGCATCAGGGAGTTATTGATTTTGAACATCTGCGGCATCCGCCAAATTTTGATACTGTCTTAGCAGGCTGGGCATATAGCCCCATTGTTTCGGAACTGATTCATCAGCTTAAATATGAACAGCGGCGTAGAATTGCCGATTATATGGGGTGCGAATTAGGTGCAATACTTAGTTCTTATGCCGCTGTGTGGGGGAATCCGGTGTTGCTGCCTGTGCCGCTTCATCGTGTCCGTCTCCGTGAGCGTGGATACAATCAGAGTCTTCTCCTGGCTGAGAAAATAGCTCATGAAGCTGGCCTGCTTGTTCAATCCCGATTACTACTGCGGAAACGGCAAACAGAGACTCAGACAATGTTGAATGCGACGGCAAGGCAGAAGAATGTAGGTGGAGCTTTTACACTGGAATCTCATGTAAATATTGAAGGTGAATCATTTCTATTGGTGGATGATGTTGTAACAACCGGTGCAACTATGGACGCCTGCGCAGAAGTATTAAAAGGGGCCGGTGCTGCCAAGGTTTTCGGTATTGCTATTTCAAGGCCCGGTTTTGATAGGAGTTGCTGATATTTTGCATCAAGTGAGATTATGAAAGAAGCACACAACAGGCTCCAATGGAACACGAATGACATAGAAAATTCTGGATGAACACAGATGGAAACAGGAGTAAATTAATCTTTGTCTTCCTGAACTTGTTTCAGGATCTAATAATGTTGGTTTTTTCTGGTAAAAAGAGCCAGAGCATGGCACACGGATAACACAGATGACACGGATCAGAGCGGATCTACATGGACTCCCGGAGAAATAAAAAAAATGTCTCCCCGGTAATCTTTTGGCCGGGGTCTATACTTAACAGTCTCTGTGTTTTATCCTGTGAGGACACTATTGACAGCACAAATTTAGAATAAAACACCGGGTGTTGAATTACAACTATCATATAGAATGCATACAGAATTAAAATAATTCAACACCCGGTGTTTGAAGGTGAACAGGTTACACTGAGATGGTCTGTAATAAAGACCCGATCAGGAGATCGGTGATCCGAAAAGAAAGGTCTGTATTGAGGGCTTGTGACCAGGGACATTCGGTCTCGGTCTCGCAATCGCAATCGCTATCGTTATCGTTGTTGTTGTTCTGCGGTCTACAAGTGAAAGAACCGATAGCGATACCGACACCGATATCGATGATGGAGGAGAAATATTTAACCCTCCAATATCACAGATCATATATTCCTGCAACCTTTTATTTTTTACACTCTTCACCCAAGTTCTGCAGCCAATTTTAACAACACAAATTTCATAGGAATTGTCAACTCGATGCATGGTTCACCATACAAGAACACTATCCATTTGATTTGATAGCATTTGTATATTATCAAGACATTTGCAATTAATATGGACTTTACTTGAATATGATTTGGATTATTCAATTAATTGGTATAATTTTTCTTGACTTTTCATAGAAAAAATGCTATTATTATCAACTCGAAGGCCCGATATTTAAAAAAAATTATCAATGCCCTGTAGTTAAAGCAGCTGGCATTAAATATATGTATGCTTTCGTGAAGGAGGATGGATCATGGCAGTAAAAATTGCAATAAACGGATTTGGCCGTATTGGTAGACTGGTACTGCGTGTTGCTTTGGAGCGGAAAGATGTGGAAGTTGTAGCAGTTAATGACATAACTGATGCCAAAACACTTGCTCATCTTTTAAAATATGACTCGATTCATGGAAAATTTCCCGGTACTATTGAGACTGGCGAAGGTGAATTCATTGTCAATGGTAAACCTATCAAGGTTTTTGCTGAACGTGATCCCGCTAATCTTCCATGGAAAGAGCTGGGTGTGGATGTAGCCGTTGAATCTACCGGTATCTTCCGTAAACGTGAGCAAATTGCCAAACATCTTACTGCCGGTGCTCGTAAAGTTCTTTTGTCAGTTCCTGCAAAAGATGCTATTGACGCAACCATAGTCCTGGGTGTTAATGATGATGATCTCAAGCCTGAGCACAAGATTGTTTCCAATGCATCATGCACTACCAATTGTCTGGCTCCTATAGTTAAAGTGCTAAATGATACTTTCGGTTTGAAGAGTGGTTTAATGACTACTATTCATGCATATACAAATGATCAGATTATCCTGGATTCACCTCACTCTGATCTGCGTCGCGCCCGTGCTGCGGCCATGTCTATGATTCCTACAACCACTGGTGCCGCTGCTGCAGTGGGCAAGGTGATTCCGGAAATGAACGGCAAACTCAACGGTATGGCCGTGCGAGTACCAACTCCGGACGGCTCTCTGGTTGATCTGGTGGTTGAAACCGAAAAGCCAGCCTCAGTGGAAGCTATTAATGCAGCAATGAAAAAATATGCCGAAGGCTCTATGAAGGGCGTGCTTGAGTACTGTGTAGATCCCATAGTTTCTGTGGATATTGTGGGTAATCCTCACTCCAGCATCTTTGACAGCCTGGCTACTATGACCATGGGTGATCATATGGTGAAAGTATTGTCCTGGTATGATAATGAGTATGGTTATTCCAGCCGTATGGTTGATCTGCTTGTCAAGATGGCCAACTTGTAAGATTGTTGTCTGATTATGAATAAACTGACTTTAAAAGATATTGAGCTTTCCGGGAAACGTCTATTAATTAGAGTAGATTTTAATGTTCCCCTGGATGCTGAACTTAATATCACCGATGATAAGCGTATTTGTGCGGCTTTGCCCACTATTGAATATGCAATCAAGCAGGGTGCAAAAATCATTTTAATGTCTCATCTCGGGCGTCCCAAAGGAAGCCGTGTTAAGGAGATGAGTTTGAAACCAGTGGCTGTACGCTTATCTGAATTGCTTGGACAGCCGATTGTATTTACTGAGGACTGTATCGGTGAGACGGTTGAATCTCAGGTATCTGAACTGCAAGATGCTTCGGTAATGCTCCTTGAAAATTTACGTTTTTATAAAGCTGAAACTGATAATGATCCTGACTTTGCCGCTAAATTAGCACGTCTTGGTGATGTTTTTGCCAATGATGCCTTTGGCACAGCACACAGGGCTCATGCTTCTACTGAGGGAGTTACGCGGCATTTTGATACCTGCGTATCAGGCTTTCTCATGGAAAAAGAGCTGGCATTTTTGGGTGGTGCACTGACAGAGCCCAGGAAGCCTTTTGTGGCAATTTTAGGTGGTGCCAAGGTAGCAGATAAAATTCCTGTAATCAGGCATTTGATAGATCAGGTAGATAAAATTATAATCGGCGGCGGCATGATGTTTACATTCATCAAAGCCCGGGGACATTGCATTGGCAATTCATTATTGGACGCTGATAGCCTTGATTTTGCAAAATTGATGCTTGAAAAGTATCCTGATAAACTTGTCCTGCCTGTAGATACAATTGTATCTGATCATTTTGATTATGCTGGCAGGGAAATTGGCAAGACTCAACTGGTATCTGTGGACGCTATTCCTGAAGATACAATCGGTTTGGATATCGGCCCTGAATCCGAAGTTCTTTTCGCAAACACACTGAAAGGTGCCGCTACGGTTGTCTGGAATGGCCCAATGGGCGTATTTGAGATTCCTGAGACTGCAAAAGGTACATTGGCTATGGCTACAACCTTGGCAGGATTGACAGATAGAGGTGCAATAACAGTGATTGGCGGAGGTGACTCGGCATCAGCTGTTAAAAAGGCCGGTGTTGCAGACAAGATGTCTCATGTATCTACCGGTGGTGGTGCTTCGCTTGAATTTTTACAGGGCAAAGAGCTGCCCGGTGTAGCAGCCTTAACGGATCGATAGGAGGTATTGATGCGTAAATTTTTAATAGCAGGCAACTGGAAAATGCATACAACGGCCATTGAGGCCGAGGCACTTTTAAAAGCTTTGCCGGAGCAATTACAAGATGCTCCTAATGTTGATGTTGCAGTTTTTCCTCCATCCGTCTATCTGGATTTGACCAAACGTATTCTTGGTGGTTCAAAAATCTTCTGGGGTGGTCAGAATATTGCCTCTGAGCCAAAAGGGGCATTTACAGGTGAGATATCATCAATAATGCTCTTGGATTTTGACTCAACAATGGTTATCTTGGGGCACTCTGAACGACGCCATGTATTTGGCGAGTCTGACGAGCTTATTAGAAAAAAGATTGATCTTGCGCTGGATGGCGGATTGATTCCGATAATTTGTGTTGGTGAAACCCTTGAACAAAGGGAAGCGGGTAATACAGAGACTGTTGTCCTTGGACAACTCCAAGCCGCATTGACCGGATTAAACACCGATTTTGTGAATAAAGTTGTTCTGGCTTATGAGCCCGTTTGGGCAATTGGTACCGGTAAGACTGCCACACCGGAACAAGCACAGGATGTTCATCGTTCAATCAGAAACTGGATTGAAAAGCATTTTGATAAACATATGGCTGATTCAATGCGTATTGTTTATGGTGGTAGCGTAAAGCCGGCCAATGCCAAAGGCCTTTTAAGTAAGCCTGATATTGATGGTGCCCTGGTAGGCGGAGCAAGTTTGAAAATAAATGACTTTTCAGAGATAATCAAGGCCGCAAAGGCCTCATGACAAAGGGAGTTTAGAGATGACGGCCTTTTTATCCGTGATCCATGCGTTAGTCTGTATTTTTTTAGTTATCAGTATTCTATTGCAGTCGAGTAAAGGCGGCGGTTTAGCCGGAATGTTTGGCGGCGGTGGTATGGGTAATGTTTTTGGCGGTCGTGGTGCTTCAACTTTTTTATCCAAATTGACCATGTGGCTGGGAGTAGCATTTGCATTGACCTCTATTTCAATTGGTTTATTGACCAAGGGAACAGATGGACCGCAAGTGGGTGTTGTAGAACAAATGTCTGAACAGCAACAATCTACACCTGCAACAATGTTACCAACAATCCCCGGTGCTGAAGATGCTGCTACAGGAGATCAGAACAAAGAAAATTAAAAAAACCCCAATTTGAAAATATATTAGCCGAAGTGGTGAAATAGGTAGACACGCTGTCTTGAGGGGGCAGTGGGAGAAATCCCGTGGGGGTTCGAATCCCCCCTTCGGCACTTAATTTAATTCGAATTCGTTGATTGAAAGAAATATATGGGAGGTACACAAATGTATTGGGTCAAGAGATTTGTCGGATTAATGGTCTTAGTCTCTTTGTTCACTGTTTTTGCAATTGCAGGTGCTCAGACAACAAAGGTTGAGTATGAGTCTAAAATTGCTCAATTGACTTCCAGATTGCAGGAATTAGTTGATAAGATGACACAGGCCAGTGAGCAACGGAATAATGATGCATATGAAACAGCAAAGACAGAATACGAGACAGTGAAACTTGAGGTCACAAAACTCAAGGAAGAGTATGCTGCAAAGGGTAGTAAGGACGCACAGGGTAAGAAATATTATAATGATGGTCGCCGTGCCTTTCAAACCCGTCAATTTGAGAGAGCAATATCTCTATTTGACCAATCAATCGGGCTACTGCCAGATTTTGCAAAGGCATATGTTTTGAAAGGCTATGCATTACGAAGAATGCGAAAATATCCTGAAGCAGAAGTATCTTTGATTAAAGCAATTGAGCTTGATCCTTCAGACTATTTACCACATAGTTATCTTGGTGGTGTATATAAAGCAATTAGCCGGAATGACGATGCAATTGCGCAATACAAATTGGGCTTGAAAAAAGATTCGACACAATACACTTTACACTACCAAATTGCTCGAATCCATGCAGGGGAAAAAGATTGGAAAAAAGCTACAGTTGCTTTTGAACAAGCTGTTGAGATCAATCCCCAATATTCTAATGGACTGATTGGTCTTGGTCATGCATATACCGAGCAGAGTAAGTTTAATAAAGCTATAGATCGCCTGCGCACTGCCACTACTCTTGATGCTAAGAATGGCATGGCCTGGTACAGATTCTCAGATGCATTAATAAAATCCGGTAAATATCAGGAAACTATCACAGCTGGAAAAAATGCATTACAAAATATTGGCCGGAATCGCAATATTAAAGCACCTGTAAATATAAATATTGGCCAGGCTTATGAAAATCTTGGTGATAAAGCCAATGCTTTAAAATATTATACAGATGCCAAAAAAGACAGACGTTATACTCAGTGGGCCAATTGGGCCATTGAAAAACTAAAGAAACAGTAAAGATTAGATTCTGTCTGTGTGCATGCACATTGTATAAGTATATTAAAACCCATCGCAACAGATCGATGGGTTTTTCTTTTTTAATTATTAACTGGGAGCTGGTGTTCCATGGGCTTTGATATTACTTCTGCACTCATTGTAATGGGTGGACTAGGTTTGTTGTTTGGCGCAGGATTAGCTGTTGCCTCTAAAATTTTTGCTGTAGAAAAAGATCAGCGTACAGAGGATATTGCAGAAATACTCCCAGGTGCTAATTGTGGTGCTTGCGGTGCTCCTGGTTGTGCTGGTTTTGCTGATGGTGTAGTTTCAGGAAAGTATGAAGTCTCCGGCTGCCCGGTTGGTGGAGCGGATACTGCCGGGGAAATTGCAAAGATTATGGGACTGGATGCCGGCACTATGGTCGCGAAAGTTGCTGTAGTTCGTTGTCGTGGTGATCATGATAATGCTGTTGATCGTGCTATTTATTATGGAATTAAGGATTGTAAAGCCGCCACATTAATTGATAATGGCTCAAAGGGATGCGAATATGGCTGCTTAGGCATGGGAAACTGTGTTGATGTATGTCTCTTTGATGCGATGATAATGGCGGATAACGGTCTTCCGGTTGTTGATGAATTAAAATGTACTGGTTGTGGAGCCTGTGTTTCTGCCTGTCCACGGGGCATTATGGAGCTTATTCCAAAAGATCAGGAAGTTTTTATAGCATGTGTCTCAAAGGATTTTGGTAAAGCTGTCAAGGCTGTCTGCACCGTAGGTTGCATTGGTTGTTCAATGTGTTCCAAAGAGAAGATCACACCAAATGAGATAATTACTATGGATGGCAAGTTGCCTGTAATTAATTATGATAAAATCAACGATCAATCAACTGATTTGAATAATGCTGTAGCAAAATGTCCAACCAAAAGTTTTGGCACGCGTGGCGGGGGTGGTGAGGGTGTCGTCATTGAAAACAAGATAGAAGAGACTGCCGCTGTATAGGTTAAGATTTTAATAAATTTAAGCCCGCAGAAATTTTTTTTTGTCGGGCTTTTTGTTTTTTGGAAGAACATGAGCATTGTTCACGAAAAACACTGAAGAAATTTTGTATTAGACATTGATTTTTTTCTGCTACGGAAGTCATTGTTCTAAACGGTATTATCTTAGAATGTAAATTTCCTGCCTGATAATGATATGAAAATAATTGTATTAAAAAGTGCCAATGTCAGGTATGTTCCGGCAATGCCTAAAACCGGAAGCATCCAGAAAGTTATTGCCAATGTACCAGCCATGGCACCGCATAGATCAAGAGCGTAAAGGCTGCCTATTATCGTATCTGTCTTACCTGCAGTAATTATCATCAATCTATTGGCTATTGGAAACTGCATTCCGCCCAAACCACCGGCTGCCGAGGCCATAATACTGAAACTAATTAAACACAGCCATGGTGAAGCATTAATTTTAAAGAGAAGATAAATAATTGTCAGTATACCGAGAGGTAATAGGGACATGCCTGCTTCAATCTGTTTGAATTTTTGTATTGATGAATTTCTGTTAAATTTACGTGTATAATGTGATCCTATGGCCAGGCCAGACATATATGCAGCTGTTATTACACCCAGATGTGTATACACCTGGCCGATTAATGTCTGATATGTTATTATTAATGTAGTTTGCAGAGCCATCTCGGTAAAACCTACAATTAATACTGATGAGCGAAGAATTGCATGATTTTTCTTAGACGGTAAAAAAAACAGGGAAATGCCTAATAATAGTGGCAGGAGTGTCATTATAATCCCGATATTGCGAGTGAAGTATTTATCACTGCTAAATTGAGTGTTCCAGTATGTGATAGCCTCCAGATATCCAACAGGGTGCCAATCAGTGTTCAGCGTGGTCGACTTTTCGGTCAGTATCTGATCATTCAACTGTTTAACCCGGTCTGTAGAGAGCTGATAAGGAAGGAAATATTCACTGACATATTGCGTTTTGAGCTGGCGTTCATTTATTCTGGAGATCAATAATTCCACATTGGTATTTTCCAAAGCAAGAGTGGCTGAACCTGCAAAGAGTATGGATTCGCCCGGAAGAGTGAGTGTGTGTGTGAAGATTTTTCCTAAGGTATTATGTAACATTGCAATAAATCCGGCAAGCTCAGGATGGAGAGCATTCTCAGCAGCCTGAATATTGAAAGCAAATAAACCACCTTCTACAAGATGTTTCTTTAATAGATGGAAAAATTCTACAGTATAGAACCTGTTAAGTTGTGTGTTTGTCGGAGGCGGAAGATTCATTATTATTACATCGAAACATCTATCAACGGTGCTGATCCAATGCCGTGCATCGTCCAGTTCAATAGTTACACGGGGATTGTGCAGTATTTTTTTTATTGAATCAGGCGAAATTTGTGTAGTAATGTATATGTAACCGGGATCAGGTTCTACAAGAGTGATATTCTCGATTGTTTCGTGTTTAAGTGCTTCCCTCAGGCTCCCGCAAAGATTGCCGCCTATGAGTAATACTTTCGCTGGGTGTGGATGAATCAGCAATGGAATATGTACGGTTTGTTCGTCACTCTGTTGATCGGGGATTGTGAAAGCCGGGACGCCGTTGCTATATAATGTATATTGATCTTGAAGCTTTGTCATAATAAGATCATTGAAGCGTGTTTGCATACGCATACTGATCTTCTGACCCGGAGCATCAAATGGAGCTGACCATATGTCTATGAGCCTTGTTGCTGATAAATAGAGCAGAACCGCTATGAGAATCAGTCGAATTGTTGTAGTAGCAGGTCGTTTATGTGAAATGATAATACTGAGGATGATGAGTTCAATTGATAACATCAATATCAGCGTTGATGCTGGAATCAGTGGCAGAAGCCATAGACTCAAGATGAGTCCGGCAATACCCGCTCCAACAGCTTCTCTGAAATATGTACCTTGTATTGCATCAACTATACCGGTATACCTTGATTTTAATCGACAAATTTGTGTATATAACATACCAAAACCAAAGGCTGCCGGTGCAAAGCCAATCACTGCAATGACTAACAACAGTTCCGGTGCAATTAGCTCACCGGACGGGATTGAAAATAATGGGCGTACTGATCTGAAGAAGAAAAGAGAGGCCGGTATCAATAGTGCCATTAAAGTCAAAGTAAGTCCAAGATTATACTTCAGGATTTTGCTGTCTTTAGATTGCAGGACGGCCAGGCGGCTTCCCAGGGCAGACCAGCCAAGCCAGGCTGATAATCCTATACCGAATACCCATTCATTGCCATGGGCAGTGACCCAATATTGACGGAGAAGAAGAATTTGAGTGGCCAAAGCACCGCCACCTGAAAAAAATGCCAGCCAAATCAAGGAATGCATGTGGAAATCCCAAGTTTTTGTATTAAATTAAACACTTGAAATTGAAAATACAAGTTACTGTAATAAAATAAAGGTATCATTATGTTGACAATATACAATACTCTGACAAAGAAAAAAGAATCTTTTAAACCTTTAAATCCTCCCTTTGTCGGTATTTATGTCTGCGGCCCCACAGTTTATGATGATCCGCATCTTGGCCATGCAAAGAGCTATGTATCATTTGATATAATAGTACGTTTTCTCAGAGCATCCGGTTATAGAGTACGTTATGTTCAAAATATCACCGATGTAGGTCATTTGCTTGGTGAGACCAATGAAGGTGAAGACAGAATTTTGAAAAAAGCACAACTGGAGCATCTTGAACCTGTAGAGATAGCTCAGAAATATGAGCGCCACTATTTTAGAGATATGGATGCATTGAATCTTGAGCGGCCTGATATCTCGTCACGTGCTACCGGACATATCCCTGAAATGATTGAGCTGATACAGGTTTTACTGGATAAGGGATATGCATATGAGGTGCATGGGAATATCTATTTTGAAGTATCCACATTTTCTGAATATGGCAAATTATCCGGACGTAAAGTAGAAGATATGATTTCAGGCACAAGGATAGATGCAATGTCTGAAAAACGTCATCCTGCGGATTTTGCTCTTTGGAAAAAAGCTGATCCCGAACATTTGATGCAGTGGAATTCACCATGGGGAAAGGGCTTTCCCGGTTGGCATCTCGAGTGTTCGGTTATGGCGCAGAAATATCTTGGAGAGACTATAGATATTCATGGTGGCGGGCTTGATAATCAATTTCCTCATCATGAGTGTGAAATAGCTCAGAGTGAAGCTGCAAACGGGAAACCCTTTGTTCGTTATTTCATGCATAACAATATGGTTACTCTCAACTCTCAAAAGATGAGCAAGTCTTTGGGAAATTTTATTACATTGACAGACCTTTTTGATCGCTATGGCCCAATGACAGTGCGGTTCTTTATTCTTCAGGGGCATTATAGATCTCCACAGGATTTTTCCGATACGGCTTTAGAAGCTGCAAGTAAAGGGTTTAATAAGTTGAGAGATACAGTAATTAATCTGAAGAAACATGTTGATGATGGATATAAATCTGAAAAACAGGTGTCAGGACAATGCGCCGTTTTCAGAACGCAGTTTTTTGATGCAATGAATAATGATTTTTCTACTGCAACGGCCCTGTCCGTTCTTTTTGATCTGTCCAGGTTTGCAAATAGTGCAATGAGCGGGGATGATTTGGAAAGTATCAATTATGCATTGGCTCTATTTGAAGAATTGGGTGAAGAGATCCTCGGACTGCAATTTGCTAAACAGGGAGATCGCGTTGAAGATTCAGCTGAAGACGCTCTTATGGAAATAATTATTTCCATGAGGCAAAAAGTCCGTGCTGAGAAAAATTGGAAAGAGGCAGATCGAATTAGAGATCTGCTGGCCGTAAAAGGTATTTCAATTCTGGATGGTGTAGAAGGATCTACATGGAAAAAAGCTGTAAAAAACTAAAAAATCGCTTGACATTCCAAGGCGATTTGTGTATTATTATGTTCTGTAAATTACCGCCGCAATTGTAAGTCGGCGGGAGGCATTTGCCTGATGTGTTCTACTTTGCTGGCGTAGCTCAATTGGTAGAGCAGCTGATTTGTAATCAGCAGGGTGCGGGTTCAAGTCCCATCGCCAGCTCCAGATTGTTGACAATCCTTGCGAGCTGGCGGTTTGGTTCGCACCTGATTTTGTAAT
>JAGLOF010000016.1 GCA_023139105.1 bacterium | reverse complement strand
GCCCCCGGGGAATCAGTGAAAGAGCAGCACTGACACCCCGGGGGCTAATTTAAACATGTGAGAGAAGGGTCTACAATACATCATCCGCAAGAGCTCTTTTTTTATATATTAGGGTAGGGCTGGGAGGCTCCGTGTATTCTGTGTATTCCGTGGTTAAATGTTTTTTTTCTGTTTCCGACACAGGGACACGCAAATTTTTATAAATTGAATAAATTTGTTAAATATTTTTGTTCATCATTTAATAATAAAACTTTTTTGATAGTTTCTTTCTTATGCGGTATTCTAATTTTAATAGAATAAAGGCTTTATGTTGAATCGTGTGGGTAAATACTAAATTTTGCAACAGCTTATCACAGATACGTAGGGATATAAATTTAAAATGAAAGAAGAATAGGAGCATTGCCTACGGAAAAAAACGAACAAAGAGCACTCGCACACCAGATCACGAAGACCACGGAGCCACCCTGCACCGCCCAAAGGATATTGGATTACAGTGATCTTTAATTGAAATTTAATAGAGCGAATATTGAACAGCAGAACACTGAATGTAGAATTTCAAAGGAACCCTTACTTCGACATTGGACATTGGATATTCAGCATTTATAAGGATCGCTAAAAGATTCATCAGTCCAGCGGGAGATACATTGCCCCCGGGGAATCAGTGAAAGAGCAGCACTGACACCCCGGGGGCTAATTTAAACATGTGAGAAAAGGGTCTACAATACATCATCCGCAAGAGTTTTTTTATATATTAGGGTAGGGCTGGGAGGCTCCGGGTATTTTATGGATTAATAATTCCACACAATTGCCTGAAGAACCAAAAAAGGTATGTTAAAGGTATGTTCGTGTGGTTTAAAGATTATATTGCTTCTGGAGCTAGGCAGTTGTGGAAGGTTGCTTGGGGAGATGTTCCTGGAAATGACAGCAAAACAAATAGAGTTTTTTACTGACTCAACTCCAACACAGTAGAACAGGAGTGTGGTTGTTATATTTCTTCACTGTAATGATTCGATAAAGGGATAGGGGATTAGTTCTTTCAGGCTGGTGAGCTGTCTGTCACCTTTAAGATTGGCGAGCATCACCGGCATCTCATGGTTGAATTCGGCCAGTACCTGGCGGCAGGCACCGCATGGGGTTGTGAGTGTGTCTGTATCGGTTACAATTGCAATTGCCTTGAATTGGCGTATTCCGTTGGACATTGCCTTATAAACGGCATTACGTTCAGCACAGGTGGTAAGGCCATAGGAGACATTTTCCACATTACAGCCGGTTATAATAGAATTGTCATCTGTCAAGAGAGCGGCACCTACTTTAAATTTAGAATATGGGGCATAGGCGTTCTCCCGCACTTCTATAGCCTTTTGAATTAATAGATCCCAATTCATAATAATCCTCATGTGTGGCTTGAAAAGGCCGGAACATTAAGTTCCGGCCTTTCCTGATTAATCATAAAATTAAATTAGAATGGCAAATCATCATTCTGATCAATTACCGGAGGCTCTTCAGGTAGAGGTTCAGATCCGCCTGATCCGCCGCTTTCACCCTTACGTCCCAACATTTCCATATCTGTGACAACAACTTCGGTAATATATTTTTTAACACCGTTATCTTCATAATTTCTGGTTTGAAGACGTCCATCCAGATATACCAGGCTGCCTTTTTTTAACCATTCGCCCATAATTTCGGCTAGTTTTCCCCAGGCTACAATGCGATGCCAATCGGTTCGTTCTTGTGGATTGCCGTCATTATCTTTCCAACCGTAATTAGTGGCAATATTGAAAGTAGCACTTGCTCTGCCTGAAGGTGTGTATCTAAGTTGTGGATCTGCACCCAGTCTTCCAATTAAAGTAACTTTGTTTATTGTGCCTTTTCCTCTGGCCATTGGAGCCTCCTTTTATAGTATTAAATTATATCGATCTCTAAATATACTTGTACTTTTTAGCTGCTGTCAAATGAATTGTATTCACAAATTTCATAAAAAAGAGATGAAAAATGTTAATTTACGTGGAGCTTTTACCATGCTAATGCCTTATTCCCCTTTAATTTTATCCTGCAGTGCCTGCTTTAGAGCAGACATGGATATTCGTAATTGCTCCATGGAGTCACGGTCTCTTAAAGTCACTGTTTGATCTTCCAGTGTTTGAGAGTCTACGGTAATGCAGAAAGGTGTTCCTGCCTCATCCTGGCGGCGGTAACGGCGTCCAACAGCACCTTGAGCATCGTAGAATACGTTCATGTCGCCTCTCAGATCATCATAGATTTTTAAGGCAATTTCCGGCATACCCTCTTTTTTTACAAGTGGGAAAATTGCTGCCTTGAAAGGTGCAATGGCTGGTGAAAGATGAAGAACAGTTCGTTTCTCTTTCTCCAGTTGTTCCTCTTCATATGCATCTGCTAAACAGGCTAAAAGAGTGCGATCCACACCGGCAGAGGTCTCGATGATGTAGGGAAGAAAGCGCTCACGCGTCTGGTCATTGAAATACCTGAGATCTTTGCCAGAGTGCTCCTGATGAGCTGAAAGATCAAAATCTGTTCTGTTATGCACGCCTTCCAGCTCTTTCCAGCCGATGGGGAATTCATACTCCACATCAAATGCGGCTTTAGCATAGTGGGCCAGTTCATCAGGGCCGTGTTCTTCAAAGCGTAATTTCGACATATTAAGACCAAGCTTGTCATAATAGGCCATGCGGCGTTCTTTCCACATTTCAAGTGCTTCAATATCATCGCCGGGCTGGACAAAGTATTGCATTTCCATCTGTTCAAATTCCCGCGTGCGGAATATAAAGTTTCCCGGTGTGATCTCATTTCTGAAGGCCTTACCAATCTGGGCAATGCCAAAGGGTATTTTCTGACGTGAGGAATCCAGAACATTTTTATAGTTGACATATATGCCCTGAGCGGTTTCCGGTCGAAGATAGATCTGCGATGCGTCTTCAGCCACCGGACCCATATGAGTCTTAAACATAAGGTTAAACTGGCGTGGTTCTGTCAGGACGTCCTTGTTGCCACAGCGTGGGCATTGACCTGCTGCAAGTTTTTTCGGATCGATTTCATCCTCGCGGAAACGGGCCTTGCATTGGCGGCAATCGACCATAGGGTCGTTAAAACCTGCAACATGGCCTGAGGCCTCCCAGATGCGGGGGTGCATAAGAATGGCAGAATCAAGACCAACTATATTGCGATGGTCGTATACCATAGATTTCCACCAAAAATCCTTGATGTTTTTCTTTAATTCCACACCCAGCGGGCCATAGTCATAGCAGGCATTAATGCCTCCATAGATCTCGCTTGACTGAAATATGAAACCTCTTCGTTTACATAAAGAGACAATTTTTTCCATTGTTACTGACACAGAAACCTCCTTTTATTGGCGCAGTGCTGCCTTGGTTTTACTGATTAATGATGCAAAGTCTTCAATTTGATATAAGTTTGATTCATTCTGCATCACACAGAGAGTAATATAGTCTCAGGGATTCTATCCTTTTCATATGTTCGATATGGGCCCTAAAATATAGATCAAAGAGTTTACGAATCTCAAATTTTTGTGCTTTACCCGGTTTCAGGCTGCCGGCCTCGTCCTGGTTACAGCGTTGCAGAAAAAAGAGTATCTCCAGTGTATCGCTTGATACCCATAGACCGCCGCCTCCACAGTTGCGGCATATCAGGCCGCCGCTCTCAGGATGAAAGGCACCACCTTCAAGCCCCAGGGAGGTGCCGCAGTGCAGGCATGAATCCCATATTGGTTTATACCCCATAAGTCCTATGAAGTGTGTCTGAAAGTACCATATATAGGCTTCCAGGAAGTCATCCATCCTGTCCAGCGCAGAGAGTGTCCCTGAAAGCAGGTCAAAAACTTCAGGGAAAGACTCTTCACCTGCTACGGCCTTGTCTGTAAGTTCGGCAACTGCCAGGCCCAGTGTTGTCCTGGGCATATCGCCAATAATATGATAGTGCGGATCAATTAAATCAACCTTACTTAAAAGCTGAAGATCACGAGTTCGTTTGTCATAGTAAATAATGTTTAGGTGTGTCATTGGTTCAAGGCAGCCTTTAAATGGACTTTTAGGATCTCTGCCGCCTTTTGCCACAACCCTGACCTTACCGTAATCTCTGGTATATAGCTGGAGAATTTTTGATGTTTCTCTAAGCTTCCATCCTTTGAGGATAATTGCTTCTGTATTTAAAATAGCCATAAACTTATGACTGTAACCAGCCCTTAAATATGAATATCATACTGAAATATATCAGTAGTCCCAGAATATCATTGGATGTTGTGATAAATGGTCCTGTGGCAACAGCAGGGTCAATTTTAAATCGTTTCAAAACAAAGGGTATCAGTGTGCCCATGAGAGTCGCATTAATAATAACTGCGATGAGGGCTCCGGACAAGACTAGCCCCAGCTTCCATGTATGGAGCCAGGCTGTGACAACGCCCATTACAAGCAAGCCAATAATGAGTCCGTTGAAGAGGGCCACAGAGAGTTCTGAAAAAAGTCGTTTCTTGGTATCCGATGTATTGAATTCTCCTGTTGCAAGGCCGCGGATTACAATTGTTGCCGATTGAATGCCAGTATTGCCTCCCATGGCCATGATCAGAGGTATGAAGAAGGCGGATGTTATTATAAATTCAATTCTATCAGAAAAACTGCTCATAATCAAAGCAGAGACCATCTCACCGGCAAAGGCTACAAGCAGCCATGGAAGACGTACCCAGGCGCGGCGGAAAATAGACCTTTCGCGTATGGCTTCATCTGTAATACCGGCCATCATGGACATATCTTCGCTGGCCTCTTCTTCAACAACATCCAGCACATCATCAACAGTAATACGGCCAACAAGCTTGTTGTTTTCATCAACGACAGGTGCAGCAACCAAATCATATTTTTGAAAGAGATGAGCTACTTCTTCCTGATCCATCTCCGGACGTATGGCAATTACATCATCTTCGATCAATTCCAGAAGTTTGGTTTTCGGTTCTGCCAGAACCACGTCTTTCAGAGAAACTGCACCGCGCAAGTGCCCACGGCTATCCACAGCATATATATTGTATACATCGTCAATTTCATCGGATTTACGTCTTAGAACTTCCAGGGCCTCTTCAGCGGTGCGATGTTGATTAACCGCCACAATCTCAAGGGCCATCAGTCCACCGGCAGACTCTTCATCGTGACGGAGCAGTGTGCGGACTTCACGCTGATCCTTGCCGGGCATGGCTGCCAGAATCAGCTGTTGACGCTTCTCGTCCAGTTCGTAGAGAACATCGGCTGCATCATCAGAATCCATTTCGGCGATAATTGCAACCAAAAGTTCTTCTGTGAGTGGTGCTACAATGCGCTGCCGTACTGATTCATCCAATTCAATCAGCACTTCGGCGGCAGTCTCGGTCTCCAGATATCCAAAGACCTGCAAACCGTAGTCGGGATCCAGGCGGTCAATTGCCTCCGCAATATCTGCGGGATGGAGATCATCCACCAGGGCGCGTACCTTGTTGAGACGGCCCCCTTCTATATTATCGGAGATGATATCGGCAAACGATGTTTTCAGATGTATTTCATCCATAGTAAAATCCGGTTTAGTATAATTTTTATTTACACAAGGTATTGGAGAGCTGGGCCCATTCCAATACGCTCAAAGATTCCGGTCTGCGGGTTAATGCAACAGGCAATTCAATGTTTTCATTTTCAGGTAGCCAGGCTCTGATTGAATTACGCAGCATTTTTCGACGTTGACCAAATGCCGTGCGTACCAGCGTTCTGAATTCCTCAAAGTCCTGAACATGGGCTTTCGGTGTATCTAAAATACTAATGCGTATTACGGCAGAGTGCACCTTGGGCGGTGGCCTGAAAGCATTGGGAGCCACGTCACATATATGTTCAACTTTTGCCAGCAGCTGAAATAATACTGACGGAATGCCGTATGCCTTACAATTAGGCATAGACGTTAGTCTGTCAGCTACTTCTTTTTGTACCATTACTGTGATGTCGCTAATGATCTCACGGCAATCAAGCAGCCGGAAGAGTATGGGAGATGTGATGGAATATGGCAAGTTGCCAATTATCCGCATCTTGTTGCCGGCAGCAAGATCATTGAGATCAACATTTAAAAAATCATCTTCAATCAAGGTAAAACGGCTATCACTTTCATGCCTGACCCGCAGGAACATTGAGAGCCGTCGATCCAGTTCCACAGCAGTCAAACGAGCTGCCGGAGTATTCATTATGCGGTCTGTCAGAACACCTTCGCCAGGTCCGATCTCCAGAATATGCTCACCTGCTTGAATATCCATAGAGTCAACGATCTGATCTGAGATAATATCATCGATCAGAAAATGCTGACTAAGTGATTTTATTGGTTTGATGCCCATTAGTCTACCGTCAATCTGAAGAGTGATTTGGCGTTTCTGCTGGTCTGAGCGGCTAGTATGTCAACATCCATTTCCAGCAGTTCTGCTAATGCTGTGCCTGTTGTTGCTACATGCATAGGCTCACTCCGTTTCCCTCTAAACGGTGTAGGTGCCATATATGGTGCATCTGTCTCTACCAATAAGCGGTTAATGGGCACCTGACGCACGGTATCGGCATTTTTGAAATTCTTAAATGTCACTACACCGGTAAAGCCTATGTGAAAACCTCTTTTTATTACTTCCGGTACTTCGTATGCTTCACCGCCGTAACAGTGAAAAACTCCGTTCCATTGCTGCGTACTAACAGAGTCGATGATGTTCAGCGCATCTTCCATGGCTTCACGGACATGAATGATAAGCGGTTTTTTTAAGGCATTGGCCAGCCTGAGTTGCGTTTTGAAGATAGAATGCTGTACATCCCGGGGAGAATAATCATAGTGATAATCAAGACCGGCTTCACCTAGAGCGACACATTTTGGATGAGCCAGAAGGCCGATCAGCGTTTCAAGATCTTCCTCTGATGCTTTGCCAGCTTCATGAGGATGAATTCCCACAGATGCAAATACATTGAGGTGTTTTTCAGCAAGTTCCAATGCCTTGCGGCTGGATTCAATGTCTATACCAATGGTGATAATGCGCTTAACACCTTCATCTTCTGCACGTTTGAGTACAGAATCAAGGTCGTCATTGAAAGCAGCCATGTCCAAATGGGCATGCGTATCTATCCACATACTCATTCCACACGGATTCCCGATGGCATGTCGCCGTCGGGTGTGAGTAGAGTGAAATTGTCACCTGTTGCCAGAGCCAGTACCATTCCCTGTGATTCCACGCCTCGTATTTTGACAGTAGCCAGATTGGCCACTACCAATATTGTCTTGCCTATGAGGGCCTCAGGTTTGTAGCTGCGGGCTATTCCGGCAACAATCTGACGCTTCTCGCCTGCTATATCGACTTCCAGCCGCAGAAGTTTATTTGCTTTTTTAATTTTTTCGGCATGTATAACTTTGGCAGTTCGCAGATCTACAGCCTTGAACTGATCAAAGTCAATAGTATCTGCAATTGCTTCAAATTCAATTTTAGGTTCGGCCATGGCTTTTAGTTTTTCGATTTCAATTTGTATTACATCATCTTCAATCTTTGGGAAGAGTATGCCGGGTGCGCCAAGTTTATGGCCTTTTTTGACATCAGATGATTTTATTGCATTCCAATCCAGTGGTTTTGTCAAACCAAGCATTGGAAGGAGTTTTTCAGAAGAGAATGGTACGATGGGAGACATCAATGTAGCCAACGCCTGGGCAATTTCTACACAAATTGTCAATGTTGTGGCACATGACTCCAGGTCATTCTTTCGTGCCTCCCAGGGCGCCTTGTCATTAAAGTATTTGTTGGCAGAGCGGCATATATCCATAAATGCTTTCACTGCTTTGCGTACCTGAAATGACTCAAACAGGGCGGCCATAGTGTCCGGCGCATCGTGAAGTACTGCCAGCATCTCTCTGTCCATATCCGAGAGAGCGTGTTTACCCGGGACTATGCCGTCATAATATTTATGAATAAAAGTCATGGTTCGATTGATGAAGTTACCGAGAATGTCTGCCAATTCATCATTATTGCGTGACTGAAGCTGCTTCCAGGAGAAGTCGGTGTCCTTTGTCTCGGGTGCATTGGCCGCAAGTGTAAATCTTAAAGGATCGGGTTCAAAGATCTGCAAGTAGTCTTTCACCCAGATTGCATAATTCCGACTGGTGGAGATTTTCCTGCCTTCTATTGTCAGATACTCATTAGCCGGAATGGCCGTGGGGCGAATATATCCGCCCATTTCTTTGAGCATCATGGGGAAGAGAATGGCGTGAAATACAATATTGTCTTTGCCAATAAAATGTACAAGCTCAGTCTCCTGGTCTAGCCAGTATTCTTTCCATTTCTCCGGCTGACCTTTGTTCTGTGCCCACTCCTTGGTGGATGAAATATAGCCGATAGGAGCATCAAACCATACGTATAAGACTTTGCCATTGGCATCTTCCAGCGGCACATCGATACCCCAGTTCAGATCACGGGTGATAGGCCTGTCGCCAAGTCCTTCTTTATACCATCCCAGACAGTAATTACGAACATTTTGCGGCCATTCATGGCTGTCAAACCATTCTTTCCACTCTTTGGAAAAACTGCCCATGGGCAGATACCAGTGTCGTGTATTTTTTAAGACAGGGACAGAACCATCCATTTTAGAGCGGGGCTTCAGCAGCTCACCCGGTTCCAGCCACTTTCCGCAGTTATCACATTGATCACCTCTGGCACCCTCATCTTGACAGTGTGGACATTGGCCTTCAACATATCTATCCGGAAGAAATTTTTGGGCTGACTCACTAAAGTATTGTTCAGACTCTTTTACAATAAGATGGCCCTCATTATGCAGCTTGGTGAAGAATTCCCTGGCAGTTTCATGGTGAATCGGCAGGGTGGTCCTGGAGTAATTATCAAAGCTGATGCCCAGATCTTCAAAAGAGGACTTGTTCATGCCGTGAAATCGATCTACTACGTCCTGGGGTGCAATCCCCTCTTTATCTGCAGTTACGGTTATGGGTACACCGTGTTCGTCAGAACCGCAGATATATACAATATCACTACCTATGAGGCGTTGGTAACGAACGTATATGTCCGCCGGAAGATATGCACCGGCAATATGTCCAAGATGCAGGGGACCATTAGCATAGGGTAGAGCACTTGTTACAAGAATTCTCTTAGTTTTCATTAGGCTTGGTATCCCTGGGCTTCCGGTTTTTTGGTTTATTTCTTCTGTTAAATCTATTTTTACCGCTTTTACGATGACTGTTTTTTTCTCTCTCTTTAGCCGCTTTTATGAAAGATTCTGTTTCCTCTAATGTTAAGACCTGTGTCTCGCCGTTCTCATAACGCAGAGTACATACGTCTTTGAAAATATCAAATTTTATAAGATCTCCCAGGCCTTTATCAGTCTTTATTTTAGTGCCAATCGATGGAAAACGGTTTTGAGATTCGATATACATATCAGCTTCATAACGAAGGCAGCACATGAGACGCCCACAGCAACCGGACAATTTAGTGGGATTCAATGCCAGGTTCTGGTCTTTTGCCAACTGTGTGATTACAGGTTCAAATTCACGAAGGAAGCTGGAACAGCATAGTTTCCTTCCACATACGCCCATTCCGCCGATTCGTTTGGCTTCGTCTCTGACTCCAATCTGGCGAAGTTCAATTCTTGTGCGATAGCGGCTGGCAAGATCACGAACCAGTGCGCGGAAATCAACACGATTTTCCGAAGTGAAGTAGAAGGTTATTTTTTTCCGGTCAAACTGATACTCAACGTCAACAAGCTTCATGTCAAGTGTGTGACCTTCAATTCTCTCCTTGCAGTCAGTAAAAGCTTCTTTTTCCAAATCATCATTTTCAAGCTGATAATCAAAATCTGATTTTTCAGGTTTTCTGAGAATTTGCGGTAGTGTTTGATCTCCTGCTCGTTTATCAACAAGACTTCCCAGGTTGATGACTGTGCCCATTCCTTCGCCTTTTTCAACTTCAACAATTACTCTGTCACTGACGCGGAATGGGAATTCATGGGGATTGGCGTAAAATGCTTTGCGCCCACCTTTAAATTCTATCTCTAAAATTTTTGCCATTGGCTTATCTATCCTAAGTTATCGATGTATGTACATTGCAATATTTACGGCATTAATGTTTAATTATTTGCCTGCCTCGCGTAGCCTTCTTGAAAGTGAAAAAAGTGCCATGGGAAGGTAAGCATTTTTTTCAATATAATCAATAGCTTGAGATATGACGGCAATACCTATGTCGGCCTTGAAAGAATTGTGTTTTGCCATGAATTGCCGCAAGACAGGTAATGTGTGAGTGTTTATTACTCTATCCTCAAAGCCAAGTTGTATCTGCATTAAATCACGGATCAGTGCTTGCAATAATGCCAGCATTTCCAGAGTATCTGCCTTGCTGTTATTAATGGCATTTGTATCAACCCAGTCCAGCAAAGGTATGTAATTATCATCAAAACTTGCTTCCAGAAAAGCTATAGCCGTTTGTCTGTGAGTGTCAAACTCTTTGTCAGCCATTTGAAGTCCGCGTTGCAGGCTTCCACCAGCCATTTTTGATAGAAATTGAGCATGCTGTGTCTCAATTTTCCAATCATCCTCCAGTGCAGATTGAAGAGTTTCCGAGGCCATACCTTGAAAGTGAAGGTTCTGGCAACGAGAATGAATAGTTGCAAGTATCCGACCCGGGAAAGAGGTGGTCAGAATGAGTAAGGTGCGTGGCGGCGGTTCTTCCAAAATTTTTAAAAGGCTGTTTGAAGCCGGTGCTGTCATTTTATCAATTTGAGAGATATGAAAAATTCTGTAAGCCGATCCTCCGAGCTTGAGCATGACAGACTGTTTTATTGCACGAACCTGATTGATACTGATAACAGGCAAGGTTGTAAGTTCAGGATGGTAGTCTACCGGCCAATATGGATTGGCTATTCTTTCCAGTGCCCGCTCCCGCAGGATTTCCAGATACTTTTCTTCTTTCATTGCCTTTGGCTGGGAAGGCACAGGTTGTATGAACTGATATGCAGGATGTTCAAGATTTAATATTTGACGACAGGTAGTGCACTGGCGGCATCCCCAAGGCATTTTCTGCTTACAGATAAGTTGCATGGCCAGGCCTAAGGCCACAGCATCTTTGCCTGTACCCGGCTGTCCATGAAATAGATATGCATGCGCCAGTCTGTGTTTATCCAGAGCAGAAGTTAATAGAGACTGAATGCGCTCCTGCCCGATGATTCTATTTGTCATGATCCACCCGATTTTTTTAGCCATGATTCCGGGTTGTATTCCTGCTCACCTTTCCATACCTGAAAATGGAGTATGGATCCTGAGAGACTTGAACTTATACCTACACGGCCTATAATATCTTTTGATTCAAGTATATCCTCTTCGTCGACCAGTACCTGTTCAAGGTGACCGTAGACAGTGATGAAGTTATCACCGTGATCTACCATTACAATGTTGCCCATGCTGCGCTGCCATGTAACAACCTTGACAACGCCCCCTGTAACTGAGCGTACCAGGTCATTATCTCCGGCTTTGATATCTATTCCAAAGTTATCGTACTCGCCTCTTGTAATTGGGTCTCTATTAATGCCGAAGTGGGCAACAATTCTGCCTTTGACCGGCCATGAGAGCCTGCCTTTTTTACTTGCAAACTGTGTTGATGGAATTTCTCGTCCCCGGCTTTTTTGACGTTGCTGTCTGGCTATCATCCGCTTGATTTCTTCAAAAGCAGCAAGTTTTTGACGTAGTCTGTTTTGTAGAGATTTTGAGTCCTGTTGCACACGGGTGAGCAGATTTTGGTGCTGTGTTTTTTTTGTTGCAATTCGATCAGATTCCGTGGCTGCTTCTGTGATGAGACGTTGCTGCCTGTTGCGTGCGCGAAGCAGGCGTTGCTGCTGAGTCTGTATGGAATCACGTTGACTTTTTAAGATTAAAAGATTTCTTTTATCGTGATCCAAAATGCGTTGTTGGTATTTAATCCATACACTGAGCTGATGTAGAGAATTTAAAGAGAGTAGAGCTTCCCAGTTAGAGAGTCGTCCCCGTTTGTAGAGTGATATTATTCTGTCTGAAATCACTCCTTTACGATTATTAAAAGCTTGTTCTGTTTTTGTCAACTGAGTCCTGGTCGTCTTTATATGCCTGATTATTCTGCGTTGTTCAATTTTAAGTTCATTGGCAAGCCTTTTTCTGAGACCAAGTTCACGCTCCAGGCCTTGTAAGGTCTCCAGAGTAGATTTTTCACGCCTGGATTGATCCAGAATCTGTTGTTCCAGCTCCTTTATTTCATTACGTATACTGGAAAGTTTATTCTGAGCTGTCAGAGGAAGTGTCAGAAATAAAATAATAACAGAGATAATAATTCTTTTAGGCATTAAACTCTTCTCCGGGATTTGAGAGCCGCCAGCGTTTCAATACTATTGCTGCCAGAGTAATTTTAGCTATTTCAGCCGGAATAAAAAGAATGGCTCCGCTCCAGATGGCATGTTTCAAGAGTATCGGTTTTCCGGCAATGTGTGCAAAGTTGAAATACATCCCACATACGCCTATGCTGAAAATGCATACAAGTGCCAGAATCACACCGGTAATCCAGGATTGCCAGTACCGGACGCGTCCGCTGAATTTTGCAATTATCCATGCTGCAATGGGGAATGACAGTAAATATCCGAATGTGGGCTGGAGTATATAACCGGGCCCGCCCCCCGCTGCAAAAATGGGTAGACCAGCCAGACCTATGGCTAAAAATAATATTTGACTCATTGCTGCTGATCTGGCAGGCAGCATGGAGCCTGCAAGATAGACAAAGAGTGTCTGCAGGGTAAATGCTGCCGGTTGTACAGGTATTCTAATGAAACCGCCGACAGCCGTTAAAGCTGCAAATAAAGGGATGAGAGTCCAACTTCTTGATCTTGGCATTAAAATAGTTTTCCGTCAGATAAGTGCCTTTTTCTGAAGACGTGAAGATTAACTTACATTTTACGAAAATTTAGCCTGAAAAGCAATCCGGATTTAATGTATTAATGAGATTAATAGAAAAGAAATTGAACACGGATGACATAAACCTTAAAAGCATGTCACTCCTGAGTGCCCTTGTCAGGAGTCTACAATAGCGAGGATTAAAAATGTAGATTCTGCTGCTGTTAATACATGTGCGCCTTTAAATGATGGATCCCTGCCAGGAGCATGCAGGGATGACAGTTTTTCCCTGTTTTCGACACAGGGACACCCAAATTTTTATAAAATGAAAGAAGAGCAGGAACATTTGCCTACGAAAAAGAGCGGAAAAAATAAAAAAAAGAGCACTCGCACAGAGATCACAAAGACCACGAAGCCGCCCTGCCCTGCCTGAAAGATATTGATGAATGCCAGCAGCCTGTCGGACTTACGCCAATATTGTCCTGTTTTTGATCTTTTTCCCCTATTCTGCGTTGCTCACTCGTTACATAAAGCTCTTTATGCGCCTCAATCGCGCCTTGAATAGGAAAAAAATCTCTAAAAACATGCCTAATAGCCTTAAGTCAGACAGACTGCTAGTGGAGCCTTGATGGGACGCCTGCACAAATGCTTCCCTGGCAGAGACAACGTTAAGTCCGTATGTGTCATTGCGAGGCGTTTTGTGCCGTGGCAATCTTCTTTGTGGAGATCTGCCCCGTAGATGATACGGATTATCGCAGAATAGATTACTCCGGCAAAATCACTTTGTGGTTTCTATGTCACTCCTGCATGCCCTTGTAGAGTTATTTAGCGTAATGCAGCCTTGGAGAAGCGGTGGGCAGGGATGTTGGCATTGAATGTTACCTTGTTGAGTTTGAATTCGGTTCCTTTGCCTTTCTTGAGCATGTCTCTGAACACCATGTGCGTGGCCACCCAGCGATTGTCCATGCGTTTGACGGCTTTCACTTCGGCTGTTTTCAGCAGTTTGCCGCTTTTTGCAAATCGTTCTTCCTTCAGTACGAGATAACGCGTCTTGTCCACCCAGAGACGGCGAGAGTGATAGGCCACGTCGTTTTTTGTAGCCGTGAGCTTCAGTATCCAGCAGTTGCGTTCGAGTATGGTCTCCTCACCATCCTTTTCAGCTGTGTAGATATTAGGCAGATGCGGATCCTCCATGGCGTCTTCGTAGGAGAGGTCTGAGCCCATGACGGACTGACGCAGCATGTGGCCGGCAATGCGAATCGTACGGTCTGTCGAGGGGGAGTATGTCCAAAGCTCATCCTCCAGCTTCAGCATCTTAGTGCCGCGCTCCCTTGCCGGTGAGAGGAATTCGGTAAAGGATTTGTCGATCCCGATAATCCACGACCTGGATGTGACTGTGCGTGTGCCCCGCCTTCCGTGTATGATCATGGTCGATTCATGGATGCGGGACTCGGCCCCCATGTTCTCATCGACCCGTTTCAGTATTTCATTGCCGTTCTGGGCCAGTATGGCAATCGGCATAGCCAGGAGAAAACAGATTATGAATAAACGTGCGCGCATGGCGTCCTCCATCAAACTTCTAATTCTTTAAAGAGCTGGGCGGTCTGGCGTTTATAGATTCCAATACCGGCCAGCATGGAACCCAGCACCGTGGAGAGCAGGCCGGGAATAAATCCAATATAGTAGGTTTGTTCGGTGATGCGGGTGCGGACAATATTGGAGATCAGTAGTGAGCTGTTGCCCATCATATCACCCAAATTAATTCCTTTAACCTGAATCCAATAGGCCAGGGCCAGTCCAAGAATGGAGCCAATCAGTGAACCGGCAAAGCCGATGGCCGCAGATTCCAGCACCATGGAGCGATAAACGCCCCCTTTGTTTTCACCAATGGCGAGGCGGACACCAATTTCACCGTAGCGCCGAATTCCACCAATCAGGCCGGTATTCCATAGCACCAGAGACATGATGCCGACAAAAACAAAGATTAGCATTCCGGAGATGGACTCGGCATACACCAGATAGTCGTTCAATCCATTTTGATCACGGAGTGAGAGCATGACGGGTGCAAATTCGTCATCGTTCTCAGTATGAAGGCTATTGAATTCAGCCTTGATGGACTGTATGGTGTTATCTTTATAGATAGGGTGCATATAGCCCACAATCTCTCCGGCAGCATCATCCATATCCAATGCCAGTCGTATGTCATGAATATCGACCAGCATGGCGCCGCGGTCCATGGCCTTCATGCCGAATTTCAACGTTCCTGAGATTGTGAAGTTGTGCACAGCCATGGCACCGTACATGGTGGACCCAATCAATGTAGCCGTATCGCCGACCTTGGTCTCCAGGCGCTGGGCCAGCTCGTCACTGATGAGAATCTCACCGGGATTCCGGGGGAGGCGTCCTGTGACCAAGGCATTTTGTATGTTGAGTCGTTCGACTTCACCGCCGGGACCGTAAAAATCCAAAGCAACACCCATGGCTGGTGATTGAGAGCGGGTTTCACCTGCCTCATCGGGAATGTCGATCAAGCCACCGAATTTAATACGGGGAGTCCAGGCCATCTCCGGGATGTCGTCTCTCAACTGCTGAAGCAGATCATTAATCCCGGTCAGGGCCAGGTCATTAGGCGTCTGGTCTTTATTCTCCGCATAGCTTCGACTCATGATCTTGATGTGCCCGGTGTCGAACTTGGCATTGGAATCAATAATGTCATTGATCATGCCGCTGAACCAGCTATGGGCAAATACCGTCAGCATCACACCTATGGAAACGACCAATATGGGGAACAGGCTGCGGTGCCGGTCCCGCACCAGTCCTTTGAGTAAAAAGCGGATCATGATGTTTTTCCTTTAATGGCGTCGGTGGGATTGAACGTGGTGATGTTGCGCGCCGGGATAAAACTGACAACAATCACCGAGAGCATCACAATGGCCGTGGTCATGGCAATGAGTCCCAGGCTGTAGCTGGGGTAGATGCGTTCAGCAATAGCCATTCCCATGTCATCGGTCATTTCGGGCATGGCCCATCCGGATCTGGCCATCCATATGAAGAGAGGCGCGCCGTAGAGTGCTGCCACAGCCGCAGCCAGAATGCCGTGCATGGCTCCTTCCAATGTGAAGATGCGCACCACCCGCTGCCTTGTCATTCCCAGTGCGATCATTGTACCAATTTCTTTGCGTCGCCGGAATATGGAAAGCACCTGCGTATCAAAGATGGCCAGCCAGGCCAGAGCCAGCAGAACGAGAAACATGATGGAGCCGCCCACCGATTTCATTTTAATCATTTCGGTGAGTTCTTTCATGAGATAGGCGTGATCACGATACACCCATCCATTCACTGTATCCGTTGCATTGCTGCCCCGTTTTAAAACCAGATAGGTAGTCATATTTTCAACGCCCAACATGGATTCAAGGCGGGATTTGGGCAACCATAGCTGACCCATATCTATGCTTCCCACGTTGGTTTTCATCACTTCGACGATCTTGATTTCAGTGGCATCAAATGTGCCGTTGGCATCCCGCCAGCGAACAGTGACCACATCGCCTTTACGCAGTTTGGCGGCCTCAGCCATACGTCTCCCAATCAGGGCAGGGATTTCAGTGATGTTTTCGACCAGCGGTGCGGTAGGCATATCCAGGATGGTCTGATTAGGATCAATGCCTTTAAGCAGCACGCTCATCAGCCGGCCATCGGGGTAGATGGAGGCCTGGGAAATCAGTACATCGGTGGCTTGCCCTTGATCGACCCGGCTTTGAAGTTCAGGAGCCAATGGGCCGCGGCCATCTTCAATCGTGAAAAAATCATAAGGGTCATAAGCGGTATGCCAGTATTGGCCGCCACCAAGTTCCCAGTGCATCATATCCCGTCGTGCCTGCTTGTTCCATCCGTCCAGCATGCCCTGCTGAAAAATGATGATGACATAGGAGAATGACAGGACTATAACGGTCAGCCAGGTACGAAGACCGGCACCGAACAAATTGCGCAATGCAAGTTTGAAAGCCAACATGCTATTGTCTCCTTCCCCTTAACCTTTGAGTACCTGGTCATTGGCAATCTGCCCGTCATCCAAAGTGATCTGACGTTTGAGATAGCCGATGACTTTTTCATCATGTGTGGCAAAGATGAATGTAGTGCCTAGTTCTTTATTCAACGTTTCCATTGTTTTAAGGATATGGTGGGAATTCTTGGCGTCCAAATTGGCTGTGGGCTCATCGGCCAGAACCAGAGCCGGTTTCTTGACAATGGCCCGGGCAATGGCTACGCGCTGGCATTGACCACCGGAGAGTTGGGCTGGTTTGGATTTGGCTCGATCTGCCAGGCCAACCCATTTTAAGGCATCCACGACCATGTCGTGTCGCTGAGATTTGCCGAGTTTTTGAAGCAATAAAGGGAATTCCACATTTTCATACACTGTATAGACCGGCAGTAGATTGAAAGTCTGAAAGATAAATCCGATCTGCAGGTTCCTTAATTTGGCTGAGTTTTTGTGAGAGAGCTCCGCGGTATTATTTCCCAGGACCACAGCGCTGCCCTCAGTGGGCGAATCCAGCGTGCCGAGTATATTCAGCAATGTCGTTTTGCCCGATCCCGACGGACCTACAAGACCTATGAACTCACCCTTTCGGATGGTCAGATTAATGTTGTTTAAGGCTGTGAGTTCTGTCTGTCCCATGGGAAAGCGCTTCGTCAGATTTTCAGTCGTAATGAGGTGATTATTGTCCATGACAACCTCGTTTATAGTTAATGATTGAATACAAAAAGCAGTTGAAAGCCTTTTCCGGCCATGGCCGGGGACGATCCCATCTGCGGAAGCATGGCAAAACGATCCGGATTCCAGAACGCCATGGCGTGGAGCTGAATGGCGTCGTAGGTTCTCTGCCAGCGGATGAAGCGATACCAGCTGCCGCTGTCCCAGTCGCGGTAGAGCAGGCCTGAGACAGTATCCAGCAGGCCAAGCGGGTAATTCAGTGACAGGGCTGTGAAATCGAAGCCCTCGGCTGCTTTGGAGAAGGCCGCCTCACTCATTTCAATACGCGCGTGTTCGGTCATCACATGGAGGCCGTTACCCAGTCCAAAAGTGTAATCGGCGCCAATGACGGTCATGCGTTGCCATGGCGTGTGGAGCAGTGTGATGTCCCGGTGTGTGAATGCAGATTCGACCCAGAATCCAATGGTGAAGTCCCACTTCCCGTCCAGTCCGAATCGATTCTCATTAATCTGCCCAAGGGGAGCGAAGGTGATCTCTGCATGGGGCGGGATACCCAGCATCTCACGGATGGCATTGATGCCTTCATCCAGATCGGCCCGGCGGTGGTGAAAGGTCGCCGCCAATTCGCCTCTCGGTACAGGGAATTGCATACGTCCGCCGAATTCAGGCGTCGTTTTATGGGTGGGGATGGCTTCCCAGCCTTTTACTTTTTCATTTCCCCAGAGAGCCCAGAGCCAAAAGTTGGTGTTATTTATGAAGTATCGACGATAGAGAATTCCCCAGACCCCGTCGGTGAGCTGCAATGGGTCTCTCGGATCAATACGATCAAACCACATCAGCGGTCGGATAAGACTGGCTGAGCCGAAGTTGATTTTCTGTAGCCCGAGACGTAGTTCGCTCTGAGCATTGCTGTAGCGCAACCATGTCCGATAGAGTTTGACATCCGTGTCGTCTGACCATTGATTTCCATCATTCATATGAGAGGTAAAGAGATTGAATGACGCTTGCGCATCGATCAAGTTGCTGCCCGATGCTTTTTCCACATAGAATTCAGGGACATAGCGTAATCCTAGCACAGGCAATGCCAGCTCCTCGATGCGGCTGCCGCCCCAGGCATCTACCTGGCCACTGAAACGGACGCTTTGGCCCTGTAAGCACGTCGTGCCCAATAATGTACAGAAGATAACAATCGTTTTTATTCTCATGGATTATTCCCTGGGCAGTATGCCGTAAAAAAAGAAATTGTTCAGCTCCATGATGAGATCCTGAGGTGTGGCATAGAGTGCTGTGAGCTGTTGGTCTTTGGCCATTTCGAACATGTGGTTCATGAAGTAGAGGATAAATCCAATTTTCATGTCTTGCCTGAGTTCTCCGTCTTGCTGTGCTTTGGTCAGGTCTTTCATGATGCGTTTCAAATTGGTTATTGTGTGTTTCTGAAAGTAGGCTTTGAGCTCTTCATCATCACTGTTGTGGATTTCCTGAAGCAGTTCCGGGCTCAGTCCCTTTGTGCTGTCGGCTTTGAGGCGGAGCATGCCAGCCACTTTTTCTTTGTAGGGAATTTGCCGGCTCATGATGGATTCGTAAATCTCCCAGGCATCCCTGCTCAACGTATTCATCATATGAATGATCAGCCCATTTTTATTTTTAAAGTATTTGTAAAATGTCATTTTACTGACTCCGGCCTCGCGGCAGACTTCTTCAATAGAGACGCGTTTGAAGCCGTATCGATAGAAGAGATCTTTGGCGGTGATAAGAATCTGTTGGGCTTTGCTGCTGTTCTCGGGCATTTAATGATATCCTGATTAGACGAAACTGTTAAAAATATACGATTTATGTTTGTTCTTACAGTATTCGTACGAAAGATAGTGATCGTAAGTTTCAATGTCAAGTAAAAAGATTTTATGTTGAAATTGAGGAGTTGCACAATTAATTGTGTTTGCTGTAAGTCTCTAAGTTTGTCATCCTCGAATGTTTTTATCGGGGATCTTGATAACGGGTATATTGGACGAAAGTCCTGACTAAAAGATTGCTTCGGTAAAAAAAGTCTCACAATGATAGTTTCTTTCTTATGTGGTATTCTAATTTTAATAGAATAAAGGCTCTGTTGAATCGTGTGGGTAAATACTAAATTTTGCCAGAGCTTATCACAGATGCGTACGGATATAAAATTTAAAATGAAAGAAGAGCAGGAACATTGCCTACGGAAAAGAGCGAAAAAAACGAAAAAGAGCACTCGCACAGAGAACACGAAGACCACGAAGCCGCCCTGCCCTGCCTGAAAGATATTGATGAATGCTGGTGGAGCCTTGATGGGACTGCCGCTGTTGCCTGCACAAACGGCTCCCCGGCAGAGCGTTAAGTCCGTATGTGTCATTGCGAGGCGTTCTGTGCCGTGGCAATCTCCTTGCGCTATACTCGTGTAACCTACAGTTCCCGCTGATGTTTGATGAGGCTTTTGCGATGCGCCTCCGGATGTTTTATGGATTAATAAAACCACATCAACATGCTGTGTTTAACAGAACACCTCGTAATTGTAAATGTCAAGTAGTGTGGGCGAAGGGCATACGCCGCTACGAAATGAATGTCTTTGTCAGTAGTCTACAATTGAGGATTTTTAAAATATAGAGTCCGTTACTGTTATTAGCAGGTGAACCTTTGAATGATAGATCCCTGCCAGGAGCATACAGGCTGAGTCCCGGTTCTGTACGGGAGATGACAGTTTTTTAGGGATGACACAAACCTTCATAAAGCTTGTCACTCCTGAAGTTTTAACGCCGACCGGAGGTCAATTGAAAAGTGTTAAAAACAGTAAAAAAATCCCGGCACTCTATTTTAGAGTACCGGGATTTAAAGAAAAAAGTCTATGGATTATTGACTACTGAACTATATCTTCATTTTCAGTAGTAGATACAGAAGAGGAGTCAATGTCTTGATTATGTTGACGATGCATAGATTTAAACAGAATTATCCCGCCAAAGAAGATTAATATGAGTGGAAAAAATAATTTTCCAATTGTTTGGTCGTTATTAACAAATAGTATAAAAGCACTCATGATCAATGCGGAAAGTGCCGGCCATTTTGCCCAGCCTAGATTGTAGTTTTCATCTTTCAATAAATAAATTATACCGAATATTGCCCCCATACCACCAAAGAAAAGTGCTCCATGCAGTTCTTCCGGGTGCCACATAGTAAGACTGAGCAATACATGTCCGGCCATTACAAGGCAGAAGCCACCAGGAATAATGGCCCACCAGGCTTCTTTGCCTTTGCGTAGTTGCAAAAGAAATATTGCTGCAGCTATTACAAATAAGAGAACACCTATTGATTCCTCGGGAATTATTCTTGTGTTTTCAATGAAAACAGCAGTACCTATAAATAGACTGATGCCTCCGACAATTAGCATCCATATGGGCTTTTTTTGCAGGAAGTGTGCTTGAATCATGACAAGGCCGGCAATTGCAAAAATAGAGGCCACTGTAATTTCTTCGTCTATTTGTACTATCCCTGTAGTACCGAGCAGCAAGAAGCCACCAAAGAGGATGAAAAATAGTCCGAAGAGAAAAGGTGTGGGTTTAGGGTTCATCTGTCCCTCCTTAAACATTAAAACCAGACTGTTGGGAGAGGTAGTCCGTTTTGGGCGATTTCATTATAAATATACGTAAAGAATCTTAGCAGGTTGCAAGGGTTTTATAATTATACCTTCTCAATGGCGGCATATGCACTGTGATTATGGATTGACTCAAAGTTTTCGGATTCCACTTTATACCAGGTGATGCGGGAGTCGGCATTTAATTTGGCAGCTACTTCACGCACCAGGTCTTCCACAAAACGGGGATTATCATATGCAGCTTCGGTTACGGCTTTTTCATCACTACGCTTCAATAGTGAATAGACCGGGCTGGATGCGGCGGCTTCTGCAATTTCCACTAATTCTTCAATCCAGACAAAATCACTGGATCTGATGGCGATGGAGACAATGGAGCGTTGGTTATGCGCTCCTCGATCGGAGAGCTCCTTGGAGCAAGGGCAGAGGCTGGTTACGGGCACATCCACACGCAGGATAAAATCGAGCGTATCGCTGAGAATGCCGCTGTAGGAGCATTTGTATTCCATGAGGCTCTTGGCTCCGGAGATCGGCGCAGTCTTCTCGATGAAGTAGGGGAAGCTCACGTCCATGTGAGCCTCATGGGCCTCCAGTCTTTGCTTCATCGTTTTTAGCAGATCTGCAATGCCGTCGATATGCAGTGTCTGATGCTTTTCGTTCAAGATTTCAATGAAGCGGCTCATGTGCGTGCCCCTGAAGTGCCGGGGCAGGCTTACATACATGTTGATGGAAGCCACTGTCTGCTGCACATCGTTGGCTCTGTCGGTCACCGTGATGGGGTAACGGAGATCCTTGACGCCCACGCGGTTGATGGGAAGGTTCCGGGTGTCGGGTTGATTCTGGACATCGATCACGGTGTGTCACCTTTCCTGTGTTCCACGGTCACCACGGTTTTGACATTGCCGCGGGGGTTGAAGTCGCCGATCACGCGTATCCATCGTGGATCGATGGCCTCAATGAGGTCGTCCATTATTTTGTTTACCACGGCTTCATGAAAATGGGCCTCATCGCGGAATTTATTGATGTAGAGTTTAATAGACTTGAGCTCGATGATGGAGTTGTCAGGCACATATTTGACGTGAATCACGCCAAAGTCAGGATAGCCTGAGATGGGGCAGAGGCAGGTGAACTCAGGCAGCGTGATCTCGACTTCGTAATCTCTGTCAGGATAGTGGTTTTTAACCGGTGTGAGCTGATTCTCACGAATAGCCAGGATTCCGGGTTTTTCTTGAGTCATAATTGCCTCGAAATGAAATAAGTAAAAAGTAAAAAGTTAAAAGTTAAAAGTTAAAAGTTAAAAGTTAAAAGTTAAAAGTTAAAAAGTGAATTTGAAAATCGTTAATTCTTGTTCGATATTCACTTAAACAGGTCTTCACTTCATGTATTTTGTCGGATCAGGCACGCCGGCTTCGGCAAAGCCTTTTTTCCGGATCAGGCAACTGTCGCAACAGCCGCAAGCCAGGCCATCGACGGCCGGATCATAGCAACTGTGCGTCATGGCATAATCCACGCCCAGGCGTATCCCCTCGGCAATGATTCGGGCCTTGGTCATCTGCATCAGCGGCGTGTGAATGGTAAATGGATGGCCCTCCACTCCCGCCTTGGTACCCTGGTTGGCCATGGCCTGAAAGGCGTCTATGAAATCCGGACGGCAATCCGGGTAACCGGAGTAGTCCATGGCGTTGACGCCGATGTGGATCTGTCGTGCGTGCAATGTCTCGGCCCAGCCAAGGGCAATCGACAAGAACACAATGTTCCGGGCCGGCACATAGGTGATGGGGATCTCATCTTCCATCCGGGCTGTGTCTCTGTCCTTGGGTACATCGATATCCGCTGTCAGTGCTGAGCCACCCATGGCCCGGAAATCGAGGTCCAGGATGAGGTGGCGTTTAACGCCCATGGTCTCGGCTACAACTTTAGCAGCTGCCAGTTCATGGCTGTGGCGCTGACCGTACCGAAAGCTGAGGGCATAGCAATCTACCCCCCGGGCTCTGGCCATGGCCAGCACGGTAGCAGAGTCCAGGCCGCCGCTCAACAGCACGACGGCGCGTTGTTTATCGTCCTTTTTCATCATTTGGCCAAAGAATTTTATGCATCTGCAACTGAAGTCGAACTTCAAGTTCATCTTCAAGTATCCATGCTGCCAGATCTTCAGGATTAAGCCTGCCTGCTACTACAGAGAGTAGGGTATTAGAACGTTTGTGCAGGGCATATTTATATATTATAGAGCGTGCCCATTCATAGTCAGCCCTGTCAGATAAGACTAATTTTACTTCATCGTCATCGGTGAGCCTGTCCATATTCTGCCAGTTCATCATTTCCGAAACGCCGCTGCCGGGAGATTTGATATCCATAATTACATGTGTTCCGGGCGGAAGAAGACCTATGTCCAGCGTACCGTTTGATTCAACTAAAACCGTATAACCGGAGGCTATCAGAGTTCTGGCCAGATCGGAAGTTTCCGATTGCATAAGCGGTTCACCGCCTGTAATTTCCACTAATCCGCAATTATAGTGTTCCAGGTGTTCAAGAATTAATTCTATTGAAAAGAGCTTGCCCTTTTCATAGGCATATGTAGTATCACAATAATTACAGCGGATATTGCAGCCTGTCAACCGGATGAAGATGCAGGGGTGTCCGGCATACGATGATTCACCCTGGATTGAGTAGAAAATTTCGTTGACTTTAAGCAAAAAACCTCATCATTTTTCAAAATATGAAACTGCGTAATGATCAGATTCCCAGACCACAGTTTGTGAGAGTTTTGCATAATCCGGTAAAACGCGTGCGATTTCGTTGTATATGTATTTGGCCAGATTTTCGGCGGTTGGATTTATCTTGTCGAATGGAGGGACTTCGTTGACGTTATGGTGATCCAGCTTTTCGATGATTGAATTTACATGTGCTTTTAATGTCTTGAAGTCAAAGCTGATACCGATTTCATCCTGGTGTTCAGTTTCAATTTCCACACGGACTTTCCAGGTGTGGCCGTGCAGGGCGCGGCATTCGCCGTCATAGCCGTGAAGCTGATGGGCTGCTGCAAAATGTGTATCAATAAAGACGCGAAACAAGAGATGTACTCCTTTTTTTCATTTTAATTTTAGCAATCTAAGTATAGATAAAAACATAGGTATTGTCAAGATATTTATAGAAGCGTACTGGCTAGCAGTCTGTCTGACTTAAGGCTGCTAGAGGTGTATTTGAAATTGAGTGCCGCTACCAGGTTGAGAGCTAAGATCAATATGACCATTATGCTGCTGAATGATCTGCTGTACTATTGCCATACCCAGCCCTGTGCCACGCTTTTTATTTGTAAAGTAGGGTTCAAAGATTCTCATTAGAGTCTCTTTGTTCATGCCGATGCCTGTGTCTGTAATCTCAATAAGTATATTTTTATCAGCCAACATCGATTGTGTGCTGCTGATTGTAATGATGTCACCTGATTTTGTGGCTTCTATTGCATTTTTGATAAGATTGTTTAATACTCTTTTGATCTGTTCGCTGTCGGCTTTTATGTTGGGAAGGTTAGGGTCGAGATTAAGATCTAATCTTCGTCCGTCCAGTCCGGAACGTAATAAGTCACAGGTTTTTTGTATAATTATATTGATCTCTATTTCTGTTTTACTGGCCTTGGGCATGCGTGCAAATTCACTGAACTCTCCGGCCATCAGTTCCATAGATTTAAGTTCTTCTTCAATAATCTGAAGGCTGTCTGCTACACGTAGCGGCATTTCCGCTGTACCAAAGTGTCCTCTGAGCCGCCTGATTGAGATGGCAATAGGTGTAAGGCTATTCTTTATTTCATGAGAGATTTGGCGGGCTACGCCCTGCCATGCAGCCAGTTTTTCTGCTTTTATAAGTTTGATGCGGCCCTCAGCAAGATCAGCCGTCATCTGGTTGAAGGCATCTACCAGTCTTCTGAACTCATCTTTTGCAGGTGTATGTACACGTATGGATAGATCACCCTCTGCCACTTTGTTCATGCCTGCAACCAGATCCTGTACAGGCCGGCTGATATGACGCGATATAGTTGAAGCGGCACCGGCAGCAGTCATAGCCAATATAAAAATAGCAGCTACAGCCAGTGCCCAGATCACTTCCTGCTCCAGCATGGATTCCTTGATAAGTGAAAGCGATGCATAAAAACGCAGAGCTCGTGTCATCTCATTTTTTGCCTTGAGTACCGGTGAGGCTACATCATACATGGCCACTGTTACAGAGCTGTCGCCCAGGCAGTGAAAAACGGCTATCCGTCCTTTTTGATCTTTTTCTATAATTTGGCTGTAATGTCCAAAACATGCGGCCTGTATCTGACCTGGTGCCGGCTTCCATAGATCAAGTGATGGGAGGCAGATATTTTTCATGGTCAAGACTGAGTCGCAATGCAGTCTGTAATGCCCAAGCAGATGTAGATTGGCAATGTCTGTAGTAGTCTCTGTCCATTGCCCCGAATCTTCATGGTCCTGTAAGAAGATTCTGCCTCTGGTCTCCGCTTGCTGTCGTATGGCGTCCAGGCCCGCATCCAGGGCTTCATCCATGCCCGGCATGATAAGTATGTCAGCACTCTGTGTCAGAAGCTGAGATATTAGAAATGCCGATGGGATAGAGGGTAGCAGCACAAAAAGTAGAAAGAAAATAGTGAGTCTGATACGGAAAGGAGAATGGGCTTTATGCCTGAATTTGAGAATGCTGAAGTAACTTGTAAAACCGATTATCAGCAGTATTATCCATATCCAGAAAATTGTCATTATTTAGGCTCCGGATTTTTTACGTTTTGCCAGAAAGGCGGACAGGGCCTGGTCATATGGTGTATCTGTACTTAAACGGATATAATCCACCTGCATATTGAGGCAGGAGTGTCTCAATTTTTGCGTCCATGCATCTACCTGATCTGCATAGGTTCGGGCTATGTGACGTGTATCGACAGGTAGTCGTTTGTCTGTCTCCATGTCTATTAATATGGCATCCCGCTTGAGCTGCATATTGATCTCCATGGGATCCAGAATATGAAAGACCAGTAATTCGTGCCCGCGGATACGGAAATTTTTCAATGCAGTAATTACTTCTTTGTCACTATCCATCAAATCTGAAAAAAGACAGATCAATGTACGTCTTTTAAGACGTTCTGCCAATTTATTCAGCACTGGCGCAAGTCTGGTTTTCCCCCGGGATTCCAGTTTTGAAAGTGGCGTAAGAAGTGTACTCAGATGGCTCATGACCGATCGGGGTCTGATAAGTGTCCGCAGCTCTGAATCAACCAGGGCAAGACCTGTAGCATCACGCTGTTTGAGGAGTAGAAAGGCTAATGCTGCGGCAAGGTATGTGGCGTATAACTGCTTGGATATTGCGCCGGAAGAATATCCCATTGAAGCGGATGTATCCATAATCAGCATTGCTCGGCAATTTGTCTCTTCTTCATAGGATTTAATGTAATATCTCTCGGTTCTGCCAAGTACGCGCCAGTCAATGCTTTTCAGAGGTGCACCAGGGTGATAAGGGTGATGCTCGGAGAACTCAGCGGAAAATCCATGGTATGGACTTTTATGCAGGCCTGTAATGTATCCTTCTACAACACGCCTGGCAATCAGATCTAATCCTGACAGCTTGCTGAGTGTCTCGGGTTTAAGCCAGTTTTTTGTCTCTGAAGTGATCATGATAGACTCAAATTTTTAAATTCCAAATAACAAAAAGCAAAAAGCAAAAAGCAAAGTCCAAATAACAAGCTATTGCTTCGGCGATAAAATACTTTGCATAAATATTGAGATTTCATGGTGCTGCAGTGTCAACTCTTTTTTGCAACATTAATAATCTCAATCACCTTTAAAAGCAGCAGTGTAGATCTAATTATCTCCGAACAATCTGGCTCCCTTTGAGAAGGGGGCTGGGGGGATTTCATATCATCAGACTTGCAACAACATTCCAGTCAATCAAGTTTAGTGTGAGAAACTGATAACCGCACAGTTGTTTTTACGGATAACTGACCAGAGCTTCCGTTCTGCATTTGGCATATTGATTCTGAATCTGCATGCTTTGTTTCTATTATGTTAATTATAGTGGAGTATTAGTAAATCCCCCCAACCCCCTTTAAAAAAAAGGGGGAGCTAGTATCCTCATATGGTGATGTATCGAACTTAATTTGAGAATCAATACTATTGGCACTAAAATACCTTTCGGGCAAAATGAGAGAAATAGCTACTTAATAAGCCTCTCCGGGGTTTGGTCGTTTATTTATTATCGATTTAGCAATATTTTTTTGATCTGTGTGTAACCATCTGATGTCGCTTTTACAAAGTAAATTCCGGATGCTGCATCTACGCCATCTCCGCCTATGCCATTCCAGGTTGTGTTGCTTATTCCTGATTCTCCGGAGTCACTTTCCAGTTTTTTTATAAGCCTTCCTAAAATATCATATATTCTAATCTCAACACGGGAATTGCCTGTCTTGGTCCAGGAAATATTCACTTGCGGATTAAAAGGATTGGGATATGGTTCATCAAGGGAGAATGATGCCGAAGGCTTAAGAGTAGAGCGTACACCGGTTTGAGGACTGGATGTAGCAAGTTGGTAGAGCGTTCCAATACAAAGTTGTGCATTTTTATGGAAGTATGAAGGATTTAAAGTAGAGTACTCGTCTCTCACCGTATGATAGTTGGGATTATAGCTCCACTGCCAGTCTTCGGAGACAAAGACAGCCGTCTTGCCGATGTCCCAAAACGGGGCGTGGTCGCTCCTGTCTGATGCAGCGTCATCTGTGAGAATTATGGAGCCTAGATCTATACTCCATGAATGGATGTTCTGGCTCATCTTTTCGGCCAGTTCAAAAGAGGAGTTATAGTAACCGGCATGTAGTTGACAATTAACAAAATTATCGCTGATTATGTTGTAGGCGATCATGTCAATATTTATTACAGCCATGATATCTTCATTATTATCTCTGGCCCATGCGGCATATGCTTTACTGCCCCATAGCCCTTGCTCTTCCCCTGAAAAGAGAATAAATTTTATTGAATAGAGTATGTCGGACTCGGCCAATAGTCTGGCAGCTTCCAGTACAGTGGCCGTACCGCTGGCATTGTCATCTGCTCCGGGTGCGTAGAGCATCCCATTGGTGTGATTTTCAGCACGAGAATCATAATGTGCGATGAAATAGTAGTATTGCTCCGGGTATGTTGTGCCAATCTTTTCAGCGATAATGTTGTCCAAAACAAGCGCAGTTTTATATAATGCGCCCGTGTTTTCCTCATGGTAGTCAGAATTTATTGGCGGCCAGCCCTGGCACATTTCGCCTGTCTCTGAGGGATTAGCCTTGCCGGTTAAACTGAATTCATGTAGATCTACTGTATATCCACATTGTTCCAGGCGATTCACCAGGTAGTCTTTGGCCTTAATTATTTCAGGACTATAACTATATCGCGTGAGTATGGTATCTGCAACACCGTTATTCATGTATGTAGTATGACCACTTAAATGAGCTACATAGAGCATCAAAGAATCAATATTTACATCTTGTATCACTGTCTGTAGATCTTGTGGTGCAGGGGCAGACACAAGCGGTGCAAAGCAGAAAGAGAGTATGATTAGTATAGCAGGGATCATATAATTTCGTTTCATTTTATATGCCTCACTTACGAGTATAAAAATTATAAATAATATGCACAAAGCACAAATAACAAATAACAAATAACAAATAACAAATAACAAATTACAAATTCTAAGCTCTTATGGTTTTTATTTTTTGGCAGTGACAATTTTAATCAGATTTGTTGTACCTGTAACATTAAGCGGCATGCCGGCTGTGATTACTATGTTCTGGCCAGGTTTTATATAGCGACCTTTTACAGCCAGATCCAGGCATTGCGCTTCCAGGTCTTCATCGTTATTAACTGTTTTCATCAAGAGTGGAACCGCTCCCCATACCAATGCCAGGCGTTGGAAGGTGCGGCTATTTGGTGTTAAGGCAAGAATTGGGGCTTTAGGTCTATATTTGGCAACCATGCATGTTGTGCTGCCTGACATGGTTGAGGTAGCAATTGCCGATGCACCTATTGCCTCGGCCAACCGGCAGGCAGACGATGCTACTGCTTCCTGATGAGTGAGAAGTTCGGTCTTGTCGTATCTCTCTCTGAATTTTGTAAATGGGAAAGTTGCCTCTGTCTGGCGAGCTATCTTGTTCAGCATTTCTACCGCTAATATGGGGTATTTACCTACAGCAGATTCCTCTGAGAGCATTACTGCATCGGCACCGTCTAAAATAGCATTTGCAACATCTGTAACTTCGGCCCGTGTAGGTCTGGGGCTGGATACCATGGACATGAGCATTTGTGTCGCTGTAATTACGGGTTTGCCGGCTGCATTAGCCTTGGCAATTAAATATTTTTGACTGCGAGGTATCTGTTCTATGGGGATTTCTACGCCCAGGTCACCCCGTGCAACCATTATGGCATCAACGTGGGGCAGTATCTCGTCAATGCTGTTTAATGCCTCGTGCTTTTCTATTTTAGCAATCAGACGGGTATCAGAATCAGCTTCATCTAAAATTTTTCGCACGGAAATAACATCTGCCGCGTTTCTGACAAAAGAGAGTGCAATATAGTCGACATCCTGCGAAAGTCCGTAGGCCAGGTCTGCCTTGTCCTTGCTGCTGAGAATAGGTGCGGCTATAGTAGAGTCCGGCAAGTTAATTCCCTTGTTTGAACCCATGGAACCGCCAACAATGACCTTGCAGTGAATGTCAGTATCTTTAATATCTGAAATTTCCAGCTCAATTGCGCCATCGGCCAGAAGTAGTGTGTCGCCACGATTAACATCTCCCGGAAGACCCTTGTAAGTCAAGCCAACTTCATTTATGTCTCCATCAACCTGGCGGCTGGTAAGTATGAAAGATGCACCGGCCTTAAGCAGGATTGGTCCGTTGAGTAGCTTACCTGTTCGTATTTTTGGGCCTGCAAGATCTTGTAATATTGCTACAGATTTGCCAAGTTCTTTTGCTTTTTGGCGTATTATGGTGATGGCCTTGCCGTGCGCCTCATGATCTTCATGAGAAAAATTCAGACGTGCAACATTCATTCCTGCTTTTATCAGTGCTTCGATCTGCCGGGTCGAACGTGTAGCCGGGCCGATAGTACAGACAATTTTTGTCTTTCTATGCATTACATTCTCCATAAGAATAGCTGCTATTGATGCATCTGCTTCACTTTAAGTTTTGCGTTTATCAAATGGCTGTGTTCAAGGTGGAGCAGTTCTGCCAGTCTGTGTATCAAATGGTCTTCATGGCCGTCAAGACGACCGTCTGCATATACAATTTCCCACAGCCTTTCAACAATGCCAATTCTATCAGCCTTGCTCATCTGCTTATTGAGAGCTTCGGTGAAGGAGTATAAATCAAGAGCATCTTTGCGTGCTTTTATACTGTCACGGTGAAGTGCATCCGCCTCCTCCTGACTGAGATTGAAATCATTCATTAATATTTGTATGAGAGCCGTCTCCTCTTCGCTGCCAAAGTCATCATCTGCATATGCCATCTCCAAAAGCAGCACACATGCAGCCAGTTTTTTATCAATTTTAACCGGAACAGAACTGTCTTGAGCCGGAGCGGTCAGATCAGCGGTAAAATTTTTCCAAAAGCCCATTTGTAAATCCTTTCAAAATTATGTGGTGCTGAGCAGATTATTGACCATGTCTACAGCACTCATGCCATCGGCCTCTGCGCTGAATGTAAGTACAAGTCTATGGCGAAGAACAGGAATTGCCGCTTCACGTACATCATCTATATCAGGTGTGCCTCTTCCGTTTAGTGCTGCACGGCTTTTTGCGGCCAAAATGAGAGATTGAGCCGCTCTGGGCCCTGCACCCCATCGAATACCTTTACGAATGAATGCTGGAGTGTTATGTTCATGGGGGCGTGTTTTTCTGACCAGATCAACGGCATATTCCACAACAGGTTGAGCCACAGGAATTCTTCTCACCAGCTCCTGAAGCCGCACTATAGTCTCTCCGTTAAGTACAGCCTTGACTGCCGCAGTCTCTTCTTTTGTCGTGGAGCTGACAATTTGTACTTCTTCGTCTCTTTGGGGATAGTCAATCCAAAGGCTAAAGAAGAAGCGATCTAATTGTGCCTCGGGTAGCGGGTATGTTCCTTCTTGTTCTATTGGATTTTGTGTTGCCAGCACAAAAAAGGGTTTGTCCAGAATATGAGTCTCTCCAGCAGCACTAACCTGATACTCCTGCATTGCCTGAAGGAGGGCGGCCTGCGTTTTCGGAGGCGTTCTGTTGATCTCATCTGCCAAGAGTATCTGTGAAAAAACAGGACCTTTGATAAAACGAAAATATTTTTGTCCCGTTGACCTGTCTTCTTCCAGTATTTCTGTTCCTGTGATATCAGAGGGCATCAGGTCAGGCGTAAATTGAATTCTGTTAAATTTCATATCCAGAGCTTGAGCAAGTGTGGAGATCAATAGTGTTTTTGCAAGGCCGGGAACTCCGATAAGCAGACAGTGCCCTCTTGCAAACAGGGCAATGAGTAGATTGTCAATTATTTTTTGTTGCCCGATTATCTTTTTAGCGATCTGTGATGACAGAGTTTCCCTGGCATCACAGAGTGATTGGAGCAGATGGGCATCAGAAGATTTAGATGGATTATCAGACATAGAATACCACAGCTTAATTAGCATGAAATAGAATTTGAAAATACGCAACTTTAACAGACTTGTCAATAGCTAAACAAGTTCTTGACTTTTTTGAAGGTTAATTGTACTTTATATTTTGTTTTTCATAGGATTGGGAGCAGAAGGTGACATCAAAAAATACCGTAGATTCTCCGAAGTTTGAGCCGGAAAATTTGCCTCGACATATTGCAATAATTATGGATGGTAATGGGCGCTGGGCCAAGAGCAGAGGCCTACCACGTGTTGCCGGTCATAGAGAAGGGGTAAAAGCTGTCAGGCGAATTGTTGAACTCTGTGGTGAAATGAATATTGACGCCCTCACTCTCTACACATTTTCAACGGAAAATTGGCGGCGGCCTGCTGACGAGGTCTCTGCTTTAATGAAGTTATTACTCATGACTTTGCGGAAAGAGATAAATGATCTCATGAAGAATAATGTCAGGCTGCGTATTTTAGGCGATTTGGACAGACTGCCCCCTGATGCAGCCAAGGCCATGAGAGACGGTGTTGTCAAGACATCGGCCAATACCGGACTATCTTTGAACCTGGCTTTAAATTATGGAAGCCGTCAAGAGATGATTCATGCAGTACGCAGCATAGCCGGGAAGGTTAAAGACGGCAGTCTGTCTTTGGATGATATTAATGAAGATGTTTTTTCAGATGCACTTTATACTGCCGGCCTGCCGGATCCCGATCTGCTTATTCGTACCAGCGGTGAATTAAGATTATCAAATTTTCTTCTGTGGCAATTGGCATATACCGAACTATATGCTACCCCTGTCTTCTGGCCTGATTTTAAAAAGGCTGATCTGTTAAAAGCAATTAATGCTTTTCAAGATAGAGAGCGACGATTTGGGCTTGTGGGTGATCAAGTCACTCAAGGACGGTAAATAGGCTGTTTGAGGGAACTACAAGTTGTTCCGAACGTCTAATACTATACAAGAACATAGTAGATGTTTTCGGGGACTATAATATAAGCCAGAGTATTTAATTTTACAGATCCCCGATTGAAGTATTTGGGGATGATAACAGTTTGTCTCTCCTTAATGCATTTCACTTTGCAAACCGCAGGTTAAGTTAGTATAGTTTTCAATAATATGAATTACAGCAGGAGTTAAATGAGATAGACGGTAAATCTATTAAAGACCGTAATCTCATATATAAAAATGCGTACTCGTAAATGGATTCTTATCCTGGCAGGTTCATTAGTCGCTTTTGTAGCCGCAGGTTATGTCAGCTGGCGGTTGACAGCAGCCAATGAGCGTATAAAAACGCTCATTCTGGATGGAGTGCGTCCCTATCTCTCTGAAGAGACACAGATCGTTAATATGGATGTCAGGTTGTCCAGCATTCATTTCAGGGATGTTACGGTAGTGCCCAAGGATAATTCTTTCCGTCTAGAGATAGATGAAATCTGTCTTGGTTATAGTCTGTTCAATTTAATACGTTATGGTTTTGTCCCTCACCGTATTCCCCATGATGCCATTATTATACGGCCCTCTTTGATAATCAGACCATATAAAACAACCTCAAGTGTATCAGATACATCAACAGCAGTTGTTGATCTTCAATCAATTGCCGCAGAAGTGTTGGGTGTGCGGCGAATTACCTTGGTTGACGCCAGAATTATCGTCGAAGATTCGACCGGCAGGAGAACACGTCTTGGCCATGACTTAAACGGCTGGATGCATGCTGCGCCGCCGGATTCTGCTCAGATCAGGCTGGATGGTCATATTTTTAATTCACCTGATGAAAATGTCAAGATTGACGGAAGAGTGAATCTGCTTGCCGGTCGCATGATATGGTGTAATGCAGAGGTTTTGGATTCAGAACCGGCAGAGCAACTCCCCTTTATTCTGCCCGATTATATCCAGGTGAGCAGCGGTCGTCTTGATGGTGAAATTACCTATGAAAAAAGTGTTGGTGCAGGTGGATTCATCAGATTGCGTGATGCTGATTTCAGACTGGCCCAGGCAAATTTGGTATTTGAATCCATTCAGATGGATGCCCGTATCATAGATGGAGGCCTGGCTGTTTCTGCAACTGTTGACAGGTTTAATAATTCACGGGTGACTCTGGAGGGCCGGATTAGCTCTATTCTTGATCCGATTATTGATGCAGAGATTTCTATACCGGAATTCCACCTTCAACCATTTTTCTCTGTACTCATGAACGAGGGTGCTCCCCGCATTTATGGTAATGCCAATGTTCGGGTCTCTGTAGTCGGTCCTATTACCTCTCCTCAAGTAAGTGCATCGCTTTCAGGGCAGGGGCTTTCTATTTATTCAATCCCGATGGATAGTTTTAAATCTCATGTTGATTTGTCCGGCGGTCAGCTGTCATTTTCCGGCGCCGGAAAACAAATTGGCAGTATCAGTCTGATTATGGATGGTGCGATAGACCTGCATTCGGACTCGCTTTATACAAATGTAGAGGTCAGGCTCAATGGAGATGCATCAAGGCTCTTTCCGTCTGCGGTCAGTGAGCTTATTCCTTATTGTCGCCTCGATTGGGGTATTGCCCTAAAAGGGCCGATTAAACATATGCACGGCATTGGAGACGGATGTGTTGTACCGCATTTTACTTCCGGTGACAGTTTAAAAATATTTCCGCGTTTAAACTATCAAGATCGTTCGGCTCATTTAACCGTTCATTCAAACGGGCCGTTTGAGGCACATGGAGAAATAATCAACCTCTACTCTGAAGAGCTTGCATGGCAGGTCTCTGCACAGGGTATTGAGCGGTTGCTACTTCCGCTCACAGGTGAAGGCGTTGCCACGTATCTTGAAAATGTTAGAATGGCAGGAAGTTTTTCCGGTATACCGGAAAATTGGAGAGTTGAGGGGCAAGGTGATAGACCCGGAGAGATGGGGCTAAGGACTGTTGTTGACTTTTCGTTGAATTCTTATGAGGATTCTTTGCGCCCCTTTAATCTAAGTGGTCGCTACTATGGAGACGATAATCAACCTGTCCATTGGCATATTAATGCAGTGAATAAAGATGGGCGTATTGTTATCCATAAAGCAGGTATAGAAGATTTTATTAAATTTAAAGGTGAGCTTCCCTTGAGTACCAGGGTTCCGCAGCTGGGAACACTTGCTTTAAATGATTTTAAACTCAGTGATCTGCATGGAGCTTTTTCAGAATTACTTCCGTATTCCGGCGATCTGGATGGTGGTATTACATGGTCGGGAGACATAGACAATCCAAGAATACGTGTTGATTTAAAACTTGGAAATGGAAGTTTTTATTCAGAAAACTTATATGAGGGAGAAGCCGGGTTCCTGCGAGAGAATGGTACTTTTAAAAAATTTGATTTTGAATTACGTCGAAATGATGAGCGTTTGTTTTCAGGTTTGGTAACGCGGCAGAAATCGGACAGTCTTTCAGGTACCATTGTTGGTGAACGCGTTGACTGGGGAGACCTTGTCTACGCATTGACAGGAAAAAAGAATGTTTTAAAGGGACGTGGCAGTGTGCGTCTCAATGTTGGCGGTGCCATAGACACTCCGGTAATTAATGGGGAACTTTCACTTGAGAATGGTGCAGTAGGGCCTTTTGGATTCAAGCGTCTGGTGATGGAGCTTGCTGATACTACTTCAAAGGAGCATGCTTTTCCTTCGGGATTACTCTCAATAAAACGTGGCCTGATAGAACGTGATGATGATCTGGAGATACTTTTCTGGGGACAGGTAGCCCATGGAGGTCTTGATCAGTCTGATATTTCCGTGCTGGCTCGCGGTAATGTGCTGGGACTGCTTACAGATGTTACTTCATTTGTAAAATCTGCGAAGAGTAATGGTGAGTTGATGATGAGGTGGGGTAAGATACGTGAGGGTTGGACGCTGGGCAGTACGCGTTTTTCTTTTAACGATGGTGCATTGGAGCTTGCAGATGTTGCACGCCGGATCAAAAACATCGCCGGGCGTGGGAAGCTGGAGCAGGAGAGGCGTTTTTTACATATAGAACAATTTGAAGCTGATATTGGCGGTGGGCGCCTGCAAGTCTTTAATGAGATGGATGTTGCTGCACCACCATTGACAATCCCGAATTTGAATATCGGACTGGGCAGAATTCATTTTATTACTGATGACAGAGGAATACGTCTTCATATACCCGGTCTTATGGAGAAAGATGAGAGAGGCTGGTTCTCTTTCTGTGGCAAGACCGAGGATGTTGATTTCATGTTGACGGGCCCATCATCTAATCCGCTGGTTCACGGAAAATTTGAAGTCTCCGGACAGAGGTTGACATATCCTTTTCTGAGCCTTGGCGGAGATGGAAAAGGCGCGAATGTAGATTTTCTCAAAGAGCTTGACCTTGATGTGTCTATAGTCCCAATGAAAGATGTTCGTTATTTCAAGCGTATTAATAATCCGGTAGGCAATGTATATGTCGATCTCCAATTGAGAGAGCGTCTGGGCAGCCTGAGTTTAAATGGTATCATCGATGATGGAGATCTGTCGGTTTATGGCCATCTGGTATCTACAGGGGGCACCATAGAAATTCTTGACCATCTTTTCAGGCCGGAGCGAATTGTATTTGAATTTCCCAGAGGAGCTGATAGCCCCTTTATCTCCGGAAGGGCTTTTACAACGATTATCGATTCCCTGGGAGTACCTTCAACCGTATGGCTGAATATTACATCTGTGGACGATGAGACGGGAATTGAGAAGTCCGGCGGGCCCTGGGAGAAAGTGCGTTTTCGTTTTTCTACGGATAATCCTAATATGGGCCGCACAGAGGCAGATCTAATGGCTTCTCTTGGTTATTCAACTGCACATTTTCGTGAAAGGGCATATAAGGCCCTTGGCATGCAGGTGGAAAATAGAGTCTTTCGGCCTATTTTTCGTCCTATTGAGAAAGGTTTAAGAAGACATCTTGGTCTCGATGTCGTACATGTTTCTTCTATGTTCAGTCGAAATATTTTTCAATTAAACAGACTTTCTCAAAGAGAATGGGATCCCTGGGCGTTGTTGCGGAGTACAAAGTTAACATTGGGCAAATACTTTTCTCCCGGTTTCTTCATCTCTTATTCGGGACAGATTCATGATGGTTACAGATATCACTATCCTATTGAGGGTAGAATTGGAATGCGTCATGCTTTGATTTTGGAATATACAATCAAGCCGGATTTGTTTTTAGAGATGGAATATATGTACGATACTCAACTATTATCTGAACGGAGAGAGGATAAACGTATCTGGTTGAGACATGTTTTCCCGTTTTAAATTGTTTTTGCTTTACAAGAAAACTAAATTTTTGTATGTTAAAAGATAATTTTTATTGGAGGTCTTGTTTTTTGAAGCGGTATTACATTAATTTCATACGAATTTTTATTGGACTTTTGCTTACAGTCTCTTCTCTGCATGCACAAAATGTCCTGCCTGCCAAAGTATTGGGTGTGTCTGTATCCGGAAATAAAAACGCTGCGGCCAGCGTTGTGAGGTTGAGTTCCGGCCTGCGTGAAGGAAAGACGATTACATGGGATGATATGCAGAAAGCTATCCGTCAGGTTTGGGCACTTGGTGTTTTTTCCGATGTCCGGGTTACACTGGACCGGCAAGTCGGTGATGGTGTCTACCTGACAATCCATGTGAAAGAATACCCGAAACTGGAAAAAGTAGTCATTGAGGGAAATGATAAGATCAAGACCAGGGAACTGGAAGAAGATATTGGTTTTTATCGCGGACAGGTATTGAATATGAGCGATGTTGCCAAGGCCAGGCGTAGCATAATTGAAATGTACGCTGAAAAAGGTTATACATTGGCTGAGGTAGAACCTGAGGTAATTGATTCCGATACCCAGGGTCGTGTAATATTAAAGATAAAGATCAATGAAGGCAGCAAAGTTCAGATTAAGCGCATTCGATTCTTTGGCAATCAGAATTTTTCCGATGGAAAATTGCGCAAGCAATTAAAGAAAACCAAGGAAGACAGATGGTGGCGCGGTGGTAACTTTGATAAGGAAAAGTTCGTTGCTGATAAAGAGAAGATTTTAGAATTTTACCATAATGAGGGTTATCGTGATGCTGCCGTACTCAGAGATTCTCTTTATTATGATGACGCTAGAACAGACATGTTTATCGATCTGTGGGTTAGTGAAGGTGTAAAGTACTATTTCGGCAAGCTGGAATGGGAAGGTAATGCCTTGCTTGATGAGACTGAATTGGCAACACTGGTTACATTTAAAGAAGGTGATCAATTTAGTGAGAAAAAATTCACCGAATCCATTTATGAAAAAATTCAGGGTGCTTATTGGGATCGCGGATATATCTATGCACAGATAAATCCTGTTGAGAAGCTCCGCGGGGCTGATACTCTGGATGTGACATTCCTGATTGAAGAGGCTAATCCCGTAACTATCAGGAAAATACATATATCCGGTAATACATCTACAAAAGAAAGAGTCATACGGCGTCAGCTCCGTATTCATCCCGGTGATGTCTTCAGTAAAGAGTTACTGATGCGAAGCGCACGGGATTTAATGATGCTTAACTTCTTTTCCAATGTTGTGCCTAACGCCGTTCCTGTTGGTGATCAGGCAAAGATGGATCTTTCTTTTCAGGTAGATGAAAAATCAACACAGACCGCAAACTTGTCCATTGGTTGGAGCGAACTGGATAAGTTAATTGGCAGTATCGGTCTGGGTATGAATAATCTTTTTGGAAATGGTCAGGCGTTGAGTCTGGACTGGAATTTTGGCCGATACTACCGCTCATTCAGCCTTAGTTTTAATGAGCCATGGTTCATGAACACTCCGACACTGCTGGGTTTTTCTGTCCATGACATAAAACGTGATGCTTATTATATCGGTTACTCTCAGAGAAGCCGTGGATTCTCTATCCGTTCCGGCCGCCGCCTCTCATGGCCTGATAATTATTTCAGATCAGACTTGATCTATCGTTACGATGAGACAGAACTTTCAGATTTTGCCGAATATATTATTCAATATAATCCGAATAATATTGTAAATGAAGATTGGCCTTTGACTACCAGCAGTATAACTCAGATATTCAGCCGTAATAGTCTGGATAACCCTGAATTTCCTACACGCGGATCAAAAGTAAGCTATACGGCTACTTTAGCCGGAGGCCCTCTGGGTGGCAATGTAGGCTATCATAAACATGAGTTTAATGCAGAGTTTTTCCTGCCTGCGCTTTCACCCCGTATAGTATTTCTGGCACGCGCAAGTATGGGTTTTATGGAACTGCTTTCAGAGGATAGTCATATTCAATATACTGATTATTATTTTATGGGCGGAAGCGGTATGTCCCGTTCTATTCCTTTGCGTGGTTATGATGATCCTCTGGCAGGAGGCCAGTATCGCAGTGAGGGTGGACGTGCCATGCTTAAGACAACGTTTGAACTGCGCTTCCCCTTAATCAATAATCCTGTAGCTTTTGGAATTATTTTTGCCGAAGCAGGTAATACCTGGTTTGATGTCGGAGCCATGGACCCGTTTAACTTAAGACGTTCTGTGGGTATAGGTGCACGTATATTTATGCCAATGGTAGGCATGTTAGGTTTTGATTATGCATATGGTTTTGATAATATTGATGAGGCAGGTTTGAAAACTGCTAAATGGAAACCTCATTTTGTCTTTGGTAGAAGTTTTTAATAATATAAAAAAATGTAAGATCATTTATATCAGGAGGAAAAATTGTCTATTCAAAAAATTCAACGTTTATTTGTAGTTCTGGCTTTATTGCTTGTATTTGTAGCAATGCCTGTTATGGCTCAATTGAAAGTCGGTTATGTAGATACTCAGTACATCATGGCCAAGTATCAAGGTTCTATTGATATTGCCAAACAACTTGAGAGTGAGAGAGCGGTTATTGCCTCAGAGCTCCAGACGATGGAAAAAGATCTTGTTGACCGTCAGAAAAAACTTGAACAGCAGAGCCTTATGCTCAGTGAAGAGAAAAAACGTCAACAGTATGAAGAGCTTCAGACTCTGTATCAACAGTTGCAGCAACAGGCACAGGTTAAAGATCAGGAGTTCAATAAACGGCGTGATGAACTTCTGGGGCCGATAGTTGAAGAAGTGGATACAGCAATAAAGAATGTCGGTGATGAAAATGGTTATGATTTTGTTTTGAAATCAGAAGCACTGCTTTTTGCAAAAGATTCTATTAATATTACGGAAAAAGTGCTTGAGGAACTGCAGAAGGATAAAGGCACTGCCACGAAATAGTAATTATTTCAAGAGCATTGTTCTGATAGTGTGCCGGTCTCTTTGTCAGTGGCCGGCACAGTTTTCAATTAGACATCCACCTTGAAGAGGCCATGGATGTTTTATTGTTTTGAGAGGGTTGGTTCTCTTACCTGTAACAATAGTCGTTTTTGCGGCTTTAAGGAGGATGAAGTGAGATTTTACATTGCATTGAGTATGGCTCTAATACTGCTTTTTTCGTCCGCTATACAGGCACAATCTAAAATCGGCTATGTGGATTCCAAGAAGATAAGAGATAGTTATGAGGCTGTCAGAGATGCTGAAAAACTATTGAATGAGGAGAACCGTAAGTGGGAACAGGAACTCTCGGAGAAGAATCGGAATTTGGATAAGATGGAGAAAGAGCTTGAAACCTATAGCCTGCTTCTGAGTAACGCACGGAAAAAAGAGAGAACGGATGAAATCTCTGCGCTTCACCAGGAGATTCAGCAGTTTCAGAAACAAGTTTGGGGTGATGCCGGCCAATATTTTAAAAAGCAGGAAGAACTGCTGAGGCCAATATATGAAAATATTAAGGTCGCTGTCGATGAGATTGCCGATGACCGGGGATTGGATATTGTCTTCGACTCCATTGAGGGTAATATACTTTTTGCCAAAGAGAATATGGATATCACTGAAGATGTGATAGAGCTTTTACGGCGTCAATCCCCGAAAAAGAAAAATACTAATCGAGGTCGCTGATGTTTACATTGCAATCTATCGCCGAGCTGGTCGATGGAGAGCTTGTCGGCCCTCCGGATATGATCATAAATGGCGTGTCTAAAATTGAAGAGGGTAAAGAAGGCAGTATTTCATTTTTAGCAAATACCAAATATGTGAAACATCTGGAGAATACAGGGGCATCTGCAGTTATTATACCCCTTGATGTGGAAGTGCCAACACAGCTGCCGGTTATCAGATGTAAAAACTCATATTTTGCGTTTATGCAGACTATTCGTATGTTTTTTCCAGTAAGACCATTTATACCAGCAGGAGTTCACGCTTCTGCAATTATCGGAGAAGGCACAGATCTGGGCAGGGGAGCAGCAGTAGGCGCACATGTCGTAATAGGCAGTAATTGTTCTATCGGCGCCAATACACAGATATTGCCCAATACCGTTGTTGGAGATGGTGTAAAGATTGGTGATGACTGTATTATTCATGCAAATGTCAGTCTGCGGGAAGCTGTAATTCTTGGTGATCGTGTTGTAATATATGATGGGACTGTAATTGGTTGTGACGGTTTTGGATTTGTACCTCATAATGGAGCCTATCACAAAATTCCTCAGATAGGCACAGTTGTAATTGAAGATGATGTGGAAATTGGTGCGAATGTCACAATCGACCGGGCAACCATGGGTGAAACACGTATACTATGCGGCACCAAGTTGGATAACCTGATACAAGTGGCACATAATTGTTCCATAGGGCCGCATACTGTAATTGCAGCACAGACAGGCCTTTCAGGCAGCACGAATATTAAAGGCTGGTGCCGTGTAGGCGGGCAGGTTGGTTTTGCCGGACATATTTCCATTGGTGATAATGTGGCAATTATGGCTCAATCCGGCGTGTCCAAATCTCTAAAGGATAATGAAGTAGTAGTTGGTTCGCCTGCGGGGCCGCATAGACAGGAGATGCGCCTGGATGCAGCTAAAAGGCAACTGCCTAAGGCATTAAAGGATATTAAGGAAATTAAAGCTAAGTTAGATGATTTGTCGGCCTCCCGTTCGGTAGGTTCCTGATCTGAATAGACAGGTGTTGTCATGATGATTTCAAAATTTTTTATGAGATTCATTCGGGCTTATGAGACAGCATTTAAGTTGAAATTATAAAGAGGAATTTATGATTACACAACAACGCACTATCGGCAAACCGGTTTCGGATTCCGGAACAGGTTTGCATACAGGCAATAAAGTTACAATTACTTTCTGGCCTGCTGAACCCAATACCGGCATTAGATTTGTAAGGACTGATATTGAAAATTGCCCGGAGATACAGGCTGATATCGATCATGTCGTTGATAATTCACGGGACACAACAATTGGCATTGGTGATGTACGCATAAGGCAGGTTGAACATGTTTTGGCCGCTCTCTATGGTATGGAGATTGACAATGTTCGTGTAGAAGTTGATTCAAATGAACCGCCTGTCGGTGACGGCAGTGCTATGCCGTTTGTAAAAATTCTACAGGAAGCAGGTATTGTTGAGCAGGATGCCGAGAGACAGTATCTTGAAATAGATGAGACAATTACATATACTGATCCTGAAAATGGCATTGATATGGTTGTCTTTCCCTCTGATGAACTGCGTATTACTTTTATGGTAGATTATAAAAATCCTGCACTAGGTACACAGTATACGTCAATGTATTCATTATCTGATGAATTTGTGACAGACTATGCACCTACGCGTACTTTTTGTTTTTTGACAGAAGTAGAGATGCTGCATGATAAAGGTCTGATACAAGGCGGTAATCTGGACAATGCTGTGGTAATAGTTGACCGTGAAGTATCCACTGAAGAGATGGCCGGACTGACCAAAAGGTTTGGGCTCAAGGGTGAAGTGTCGGTAGGGCATCATGGTGAAATACTCGGTAATAAAGAGCTGCGTTTTGCCAATGAGCCAGTGAGGCATAAAACCCTGGATTTAATTGGAGATCTTGCGCTTTTGGGAGTTCCGCTAAAGGCCCATGTTATGGCAGCACGCTCCGGGCATGCTGCTCATGTAGAATTGGTGAAGAAGATACGTCAGCTCTATCAAAAGAAAAAACTTACTTCTAAATACCAGAAAAAACCCACAAAACGTGGAGTAATTTTTGACAGTGAGGCCATTGCCAGGATACTTCCTCATCGTTATCCCTTCCTTCTTGTTGACCGGATTATTGAACTGGATCCGGGTACGAGGGTTGTGGGTTTGAAAAATGTTACGATGAATGAGCCGTTTTTCCCGGGTCATTTTCCTGACCACCCTGTAATGCCAGGTGTATTGCAATTGGAGTGTATGGCTCAGGCTGGTGCTGTGCTTCTTCTGAACAGTCTGGAAGATCCCGAGTCAAAGATAGCTTATTTCATGACAATTGATAAAGTACGCTTCCGTAAGCCGGTTGTACCGGGAGATCAGTTAATTTTAGACATTACATTGCTGCGTCAGAGGGCAAGTTCCTGCAAAATGGCTTGTAAGGCCTTTGTAGATGATGAACTTGTATGTGAATCCGAATTGATGTGCGCAATTGTAGATAGAGAATAAGGAGACTTGCCGTTGGCTAAAATTCATCCAACAGCAATTATAGATCCCAAAGCAGAACTTGCTGATTCAGTCAGTGTTGGAGCATTTTCAATAATTCGCGGTGATGTTAAAATTGCAGAAGATACTGTAATTCATTCACATGTTTTAGTGGATGATGGTGCACGTATCGGCCGCTCCTGCGATATTCATCACGGCGCTGTTATTGGTTCGCCTCCACAGGATTTGAAGTATGCAGGTGAACCAACGACACTGGAGATTGGCGATTTTACGGTCATCCGTGAGTATGCCGATCTTAACAGGGGAACGGTCAGTACTAATAAAACCAGTGTAGGTGCTCATTGTCTGCTTATGGCCTACAGTCATGTTGCACATGATTGTGTGGTTGGAGATAGAGTTATCCTGGCGAATGGCGTTCAACTGGCCGGTCATGTCACCTTGGAAGACTGGGTGATTATTGGAGGTCTCACACCTGTGCATCAGTTTTGTACTGTGGGTCAGCACTCATTTATCGGAGGCGGTTTCCGTGTTGTACAGGATGTGCCTCCATATATTCTGGCTGCAGGTGAGCCCCTGGCATATAATGGTTTAAATGCCGTTGGATTAAAGAGACGTGGTTTTGATAAGGCGGAGATACGTTTACTGCGGCAATCATATCGAATCATCTATCGCTCCAAACTCAATACAAGCCAGGCATTTCAGCGTATCCGTTCCGAGCTTGAGATAACGCCTGTTATTGAAAATGTTATGCAGTTTATGGACAACTCCAAACGTGGGATTGTACGCTGATATGAGTATTAATACATGGCGCTGGATAGATACGGGCTTTTCCGACGGGGCACGACAAATGGCCATGGACCAGGCTATTCTTGCATGTTCAGAAGAAGTTGGCATGCCAACAATGCGGATGTATAGATGGGCCCCCTACTGCATCTCTCTTGGTTATCATCAGAAACTTGACAGCATAGATGTAGCTGCATGTAAGGATGCGGGTATACATGTTGTTCGCAGGCCTACAGGCGGGCGGGCAGTATTTCATGCGGAAGAGGTTACTTACTCAGTGATAATTCCCAAGTCTAATACGCAGTACCTGGATAATGTAGCTGCTCTGTATATGACACTGAGCCAGGGGCTTGCCCGTGGTATCAGGCGTATGGATGTGCCGGCTGAACTGGAAAAACGATCTGTAGACCTGCATGAACACTATAAAAAAGATCTGTCCGTGTCCTGTTTTTCTGCAGCGGCACGACATGAAATTTTAGTAGATGGGAAAAAACTTGTTGGTTCAGCTCAACGTCATCTGGCTGAAGGCATGTTGCAACATGGTTCCATTCTTATCGGTGATGCACATCTTGATCTACCCAAGTTTCTCTCCGGCGGAACAGAACGGGAAAAGACCAGGCTCAGACGCGCTATTGAATCCAAGACGTCATCAATAGGCGCATGCCTGGGAAGAACAGTAGAGTATGATGAAGTGACGCCTCACCTGCGCGCAGGTATGGCTGAGCAATTGAATATTTGTTTTGCAGATGCCTCTCTTACAGATTCGGAACTAGGCAAAATAGAAGAATTGCGTTCTGATTTTACCTTGCTTCCAGGTCCGGAGGAGCTACATGGCTAGAAAACGCATTGCATTGTGGGGAGCAACAGGTTCTATTGGTCTTCAGACTCTTGATGTCATGAGTCAGCATGAAGATCTCTTTGAATTGAAAGTTATAACTGCACACTCCGGAGCGGAAAGTCTCTACGATATTGCACGGAAGTGGCGTCCTGCCCTGGCCGTTCTGACAGGTGATGTTGATCGGACTCACTGGCGCAGCCGTTTCCACGATATTGGTGTCAATCTGCTTTTTGGCAGGCAGGGCCTTCTGGATGCAGCAGCATATGATGCTGCTGATCTTGTAGTAAATGCTCTGGTAGGAGCTGTGGGGCTTGAGGCGACAGTCACTGCTCTTGAGGCAAATCGGCCGATAGCTTTGGCCAATAAAGAAGTTCTGGTTATGGCCGGTGAATTGATTATGGGCATGGCTGCAAAACGTAATCTTTCCATACTTCCTATTGATTCAGAGCACTCAGCACTGTTTCAATGCCTGGTGGGAGAGAGGGCCGAATCAGTTGAAAAGTTGATTTTAACGGCATCAGGCGGGCCTTTCAGAGAGACTGCCAAAGAAGACTTGGCCGGCGTAACTGTTGAGCAGGCTCTGGCTCATCCTAATTGGTCTATGGGCAGAAAAGTAACTATTGATTCTGCGACACTCCTGAATAAAGGCCTGGAAGTAATTGAAGCCCGTTGGTTATTTGGAGTGGGGCCTGATCAAATTGAGGTTGTTGTTCATCCTCAGTCAATTGTACATTCAATGATTTTGTTTATCGATGGTTCTGTAAAGGCTCAACTTGGTGAACCGGATATGCGTATACCAATAGCCTATGCACTTGGTTTTCCGCATCGTCTGGGAGGTAGTTTTAGACGGATGGATTGGTCTGATACATTTGCTCTCAATTTTGAGCCGCCGGATCTGCACAAATTTCCGGCTTTGGCTCTGGCCTTTGATGCATTAAAAACAGGTGGAACAGCTCCTGCTGTGCTTAATGCTGCAGATGAAATAGCTGTGGAAGCTTTTATCCGGGGACAGATTAAATTTACAGATATTTCACGATATATTGAGATGGCACTTCACGAGTTTGCTAAAAGCGGTGCTGTTGATCTGCCCGCCATTCTGGAGATTGACCGGGATGTTCGTGTCTGGCTGAACAGGCATTTGGAAATGGGTAGATAGATAAATTAAAAGGGATATTTTATGATTACGCTGCTTTCAACTGTTTTTGTTTTAGGCGTTCTGGTCTTCATCCATGAATTGGGTCACTTTCTCTGTGCAAAGTTGTTTCATATACGGGTTGAGCGTTTTTCCCTGGGTTATCCTCCACGCATGATCGGTAAAAAAGTTGGAGATACGGATTACTGCCTTAGCTGGATTCCTTTTGGTGGATATGTGAAGATTACGGGAATGATAGATGAGTCTATGGACACAGACACACTTGAGGCAGCACCCAAACCATGGGAATTCAGAGCCCATCCATGGATACAGAGAATGCTGGTGATATTTGCAGGCCCTTTCATGAATATCTTTTTCACATTTGCCGTTATCTGGGCAGCTGGAATGATTTCAGGTGAGGCCGTTTACAATGAGGGTTCTGTTGTCGGCAGTCTGGTAGAAAATTTGCCTGCTGTAGAAGCGGGGCTCTTGCCGGGTGACAAAATTACATCTATTAATGAACAACCTGTCACCACATGGGATGATATGACACGCCTCATCAGGTCCAGTGGTGGTGAGACTATTGATATAAATGTTGTCAGGGCTGATTCTGCATTTCAACTGACAATCACTCCGCTTGTGCATGAGCAGGAACAAGACGGGCAGACCGTGCGCTGGCCGCAGATTGGTATTGAGCGGGATTTTACAATCAGGCATATCAATCCGGTTGAATCAGCAGGACGTTCAATAAAAGCCACATGGGCTCTGGGCCGGTTTATAGTAGAAGCTGTTGTCAAGCTTGTTACAGGAAAAGAGTCAATTAAAAATTTAGCCGGCCCGGTTGGCATTGCCAAAATGGCCGGTGACTCTGCAAGAGCAGGATGGGCGACATTGATATCTTTCATGGCACTTTTAAGTCTTAATCTTGCTATACTTAATCTTATGCCCATACCCGTTCTGGATGGCGGTCATATGTTCTTTCTGACAATTGAAGGTATTATACGCCGGGATATTCCCTTAAAGGTGAAGATGATAATCCAGCAGGTGGGCATGGCTGTTCTCCTGGTGTTTATGATTTTTGTTATTTATAACGATGTTATTCGTGTTTTTAAATAGTGCAGCCAATAGATATGCTATCCTTCCAGGATTAAAAGGCCCATTGTTCTTTTTATTTTAAGGCTTTTCCGGCAATAGTGTGGAATTATAAATCCGCAGATAACGCAGATTGAGCGCAGATGAGCACAGCATGTTGGTATATATGTTATTAATCCATAGAATACCCGGAAGAGCCCAAAAGAAAAAGCATTTCTTCACGGAATACACGGAACCTCCCTGCCCTACACAGATAAAAAAAGAGCAGGACAGGATCATAAGAATTCCTTGATATCAACATTTTTCATTCTATATTACCCATTGTTTTCTGTAACAATCACACAATTTATTTTCTGACGTCAGTCCTTTTGGGGCTATAGTATGTAATAGAAGCGAAATTGCAGTGATGTATAAAGTTGACAAAGTGGAAATTTGTACTCTGTAAATGAGATAAAATTTAATAATATATTAGCTTCAACCTTGAAAAAAAGGTTGACAAATGACTCATAAGTCAATAAATTAACTGTAAGTTGACATTTAATTACCTGAACATAAATTTCATGATATTTTCCGGCTTAATGCCGGACAGATTCTCCTCATTTGAAATTGAAATAATTGGCGTTTAAGTATAACAATTCTAATCAAATGAGCAACATTACTCTATTTACTATTTAACATAGTGAGGATATTGTGGAAGCAAAAAAAACGCTGCTCTATGATGAGCATATTGAACTTGGCGGCAAGATGGCTGATTTTGCAGGCTGGAATATGCCTCTGTGGTATGCTGGCGGTCAGTCAAAGGAACATCATGCAACACGCAATGCCTGTGGTCTTTTTGACATTTGTCATATGGGTGAGTTTGAAATTCGCGGTGCTGAGGCTTTGCCCTTTTTGAGTCGTCTCCTGACCAATAATATCGAAAAATTACAAGATGGTCAGGCTATGTATAATTTTATGTTGAATGAACAAGGCGGTGTAGTTGATGATTGCATTCTATACCGTTATGATGAAGAGTATTTTATGTTGGTTGTAAATGCCGGTGACATTGCCGGAGATTTTGAATGGCTAAAAAAGAATGCTCCTGAGAACTTGGCCTTGGCTGATATTTCCGATGAAATAGCCAAGATTGACCTACAGGGGCCGGCTGCACCCGGTTTAATTGCCAAGGTTGCCGGATTGGAATCAATCAGAGGATTGAAGTTTTTCCGTTTCAGGCCAGGAGTTCAGATCCATGGAATGGAAGTTCTTCTCTCCAGAACCGGTTATACCGGGGAGGTTGGTTTTGAAATTTACACGCATTCCGATAATGCGGTAAAGCTATGGAATTTATTGCTTGAAGAAGGCACACAACTAGGCTGCATGCCCTGTGGTCTGGCAGCCAGAGATACTTTGCGCACAGAAGCAGGCCTACCGCTGTACGGTCATGAACTCATGGCTGACAAACCTGCGCTGGCTCATCCCTGGATGTTTGCAATGGACTTTGATACGGATTTTATCGGTAAGGCTGCTCTGGAAACCAGGAAAGCTGACGGTATTGATTATCATGTGTGTCCATTTATAATGGAGGGGCGCCGCAAGGCCATGCCCGGCTGGGAAGTCCTGGTAGACGGCAAGCTTGCAGGGCTTGTTCTAAGTGGTGTAATAGCACCCACTATGGAGAATACGCCCATTGGATTTATCGGTATTAATACAGCACTGGAACAGGATGCTACTATACAGTTCAGGCAGCCCGGTCGTGACCACACAATGGATGGCCATATTGTAGCTATTCCCTTTGTACGTCCTACTTCCAGAAAAAAACTCAGTAATTTTGTTGATGAATTGAAATAGAGAATAATGGCTAAACAGAAGAAGAATAAATCTGCTGACAGACGCCCCGAGATTTTGGGCATTTTATTGATGGCTTTTGCAATACTGATTTTGCTGGGTCTGATTTCTTATCATCCTGAAGATTTCCCCAATGCGGGATCTCCGGCCCAGGTTCAAAACTGGCTTGGCCTCATGGGTGCACACATAAGTCATTATCTATATGTATATACAATTGGCTATCCCTGTCTGGTATTCCCTTTCCTTCTTTTGGTGATGGGCTGGAATCTCTTCCTGCAGCAGCCCTTGCGCCCATATTTCAGATTTTCAGCCTATCTTTTGGCTATATCTCTCTTTCTATCTACGGCATTGGCCATGCCGGAGGCTGTGAGTGATGCCGGCAGCAAGTTCGGTTTCCGGCTAAGTGGTCTCCTGGGTGGATTCATAGCCGATATGCTGTCACGCTATCTGGGTGCTGTTGGAAGTATTGTTGTTCTGTTGACAACATTGTTGGTGATATTGATTACAGCCACATCGTGGAGCATGAGAGAATCTCTGCTGGGTTTCAAGGAAGATTTGGCGGCCCTTTTCAAGACTATCTCGAACAAGTATGAAAATCGCGTTAAACATGAGAAGAAAAAGCCTCAGCCAACTATTCAATCTCCTTTACAGTCTGCTTCAGCCAAGGCAGCTGAAGAGCGTCCAAGGCCACCAATTGAAGTTGCTATTCCCGAGCTTCCAAGGTCTTCTGCTATGCCAGTGCAGCCGGAGAGGGTGGTTATAGAAAGACGGCCGCATACGGCAAATCCTGGAACAAAATCTGTTCAGGCTACACCGGAAATTCCTCCCGGGCCTTATGTTAAACCATCTTTTGAGCTGCTTGCACCACAGTCAGCCAATGGATTGCAGGTTGACCGGCGTGCTCTTGAAGAGAACGCACATTTTCTTGAAGAGCGGCTTAAGGAATTTGATATTAGAGGGCATGTAGTAGGCATCAGGCCGGGGCCGGTGATTACGCGTTATGAGATAAGGCCTAATCCGGGTGTAAAAATTTCTCGTTTTGTAAATGCGCAAGATGATTTGGCTCTGGTTATGAGAGCTCAACGTGTACGTGTAGTGGCACCCATTCCTGGCAAAGCCGCTGTCGGTATAGAAATTCCAAACCAACACCCGGCTATTGTCAGCCTGAGAGGTGTTCTGGAATCTGATAATTATCAGCGGCATTCATCTAAACTTTCATTGGCTCTGGGGCTTACAATTGAAGGCAAACCATATGTAACGGATTTGGCTGAGATGCCGCATCTTTTGGTTGCCGGTGCTACAGGATCGGGTAAGTCAGTATGCTTGAATACAATATTGGCCAGCATACTTTATAAAGCCAAGCCTGATGAAGTTAAATTAGTTCTTATTGATCCTAAAAAATTGGAGATGAGTCTCTATCGTGAACTAAAAGATCGTCATCTTGTCACGATAGAGGGCATGGATGAAGATGTTATAACTACGGCTGCAAATGCAATTACTGCTCTGCGTAGTCTTGAAAAGGAGATGGATAAGCGTTACAGGATATTGGCCCGCCTGGGCGTACGCAACCTTGTTGACTATCATGATTTCCTGGCCAAGCGCAAAGCAGAAGCTGATCCTGAGGTTAAACTTCCTGATCCCATGCCTTATATTGTATTAATTGTAGATGAATTGGCAGACTTGATGATGACAGGTGCCAGAGAAGTGGAAGAACCTATTGCGCGCCTGGCTCAGATGGCCCGTGCAGTTGGCATACATCTTATTCTTGCCACACAGCGTCCTTCTGTTGATGTTATAACAGGTGTGATAAAGGCTAATTTTCCTGCGCGTATTGCTTTTCAGGTAGCATCAAAGACAGATTCAAGGACAATTTTAGACCGTAATGGTGCAGAGAAGCTTCTTGGCCGCGGCGATATGTTATTTATGCATCCCCGTGAGCCGGAACCCATACGTGTGCATGGTGCATTCATCACTACAGATGAAGTGCAGAAAATGATGGGACATATTGCTGTCCAACCAAAACCTGAGGGATGGCTCTTAAAGGGTGCTCCGCCCCCTTCATCCGCAGGTGGTATTGCCAGTGATCCCTCTGAGCGGGATGAATTGTATAAGGAAGCGGCTAAATTAGTTGTACGTCATGGCCAGGGTTCGGCTTCACTGCTTCAGCGCCGCCTGAGAGTTGGTTATGCCAGGGCAGGCCGTATTGTAGATGAATTGGAAGAAGCAGGAATTTTAGGCCCTTTCACTGGTAGTAAGGCGCGTGAAGTTCTTGTTGATGAAGCTTATCTTGAGGTGCTTGAACAAGCAGAGCGGCAAGATGATGAACTGGGTCTGGAGGATTTTTAATGAGAAAATTATTACTTATATCAATGTTGATTCTTTGGAGCATAGCTGCGTCTGCACAAAATATGTCGCCTGATTATATAATAAATAAATTGAAAAAAACATTAAAACAAGCGAAAACACTGGATATTGCTTTCTCAGAGACTTATATTTGGAAGCTTGCCGGTGAGACATCAACTGTTGATGGTATTGTGTTGATGAAGGGAGAGCGGCAGTTTAAAATTAAGACTGCCGATCAAATCATGGTCTCCGATGGTACTACAGTATGGACATATATTAAACCTGACAATCGTGTGCTTATTGATGAGATTGGTGAAAATGATGTCCAGATGGCACCATATAAAATGCTTTTTCAGTATTCCGATGATTATGATGTCCAATCTGTCGGCAAAGAACTGCTTGATAAAATAGAGTGCGCGCATCTGGTTTTTACTGCAAAAACCGAAGCCGTACTCTATCCTAAAACCGAATTATGGATAAATTTGAAGACATGGCTTCCAGTCAAGCTTTTGCAGATAGATTTCGATGATAATGAGAGTGTCTACAGATTAAAATCGATTGAGATTGATAAGCCACATTTACCAAAGGATTTTGAATTTCAGATGCCTGATGGTGCAGAAGTTATAGATCTTAGAGTATAGATGTATCAAAAATGATACAGTAACATTGATTCTGTAGTAAAAACAACAATTAGTATTGAAGTGAATAAGCACTTAAGGCATTGTTTAATAGTTGTTTGGAAGCATCATTACATTATATTGGTAGTGATGGCATGTCTTTTGCATTTATAAATATTTTTATCTATTTCAAATAACATTTGCTGATGCCGAAGGGAGTTTCTCTTGGACGAACTAAGAGAGCAACAGGTCACTTTGAGTGATTACTTGCGAGTTTTATACCGTGGGCGATGGATAATAGCTATCTCTTTTATTATTGTAATGGCAGCAACCGTATATTTTACTTTTACAACTCAACCTGTATATGAATCCGCAGCCACTGTCCTGATTAAAGAAGATCGTGTGCAGACACAGGTTTTTGATATGTCCAGCTTCATGAAAAAAGAGACTATGATCAACAACCAGGTAGTTATACTCAAGAGCCGGCGTCTTGCGGAAGCTGTGGTTCGTGATCTTCAGGATTCGCCATATGCCGACTCTCTATGGATTCTTGGTAATCGTGAGGCTGACAGGCGCTTTTCTATTATGACATGGATTAAAAAATTGCTTCCCGGGGAGGCTCAAGGTGCTGGCCCTCTTTTTGATGAACTTGTTAAAAATTTCAGACAAGGTTCAATTTCTGTGGCTCCTCAGCGTGATACTGATGTTATTGAACTGCGCAGCAGTGCCTTTAGCCCCAGTGAAGCTGCACTAATTGCCAATACATGGATGAAGGCTTATCAGGATCTGGATATTGCAGAGTCAACCGGGGAAGTGGGCAAGGTTAGAAAGTTTCTTGAAGAAAAACTGGTAGCCGTTGAAGACAGCCTTTACAGGTCTGAACAGCGGCTGAAAAACTTTAAGGAGACTGAGGGAGTTACAGAGCTGACTGCCGAAACCCAGGCCCTTATTGAACGAACTGCTGAGTTTGAATCTCTGTATCAATCTGCCAAAACTGACTATGAGGCTAATCAGAAACGTATTCAGGCCATGAACGTCCAGCTTGATGAGGCGCAGAAAATTATGTTGAATAATGCCTCAAGTGCTTCATCTGAGATGATTGGTGCATTGGAAATAGAGAGAGCGCGGCTAGCCGGCGGCATTGCCAAAGAAGAGAAACAGCTCAAAGCAGCCGGATATTTTAACAATGCTTCCATGCGCAGCGGCCTTGAAGAGAAGATGGCTCAACTGGAGGGTATTCAGGAGAAGATTATTCTGGAGAAGAAGAAACTCATTGCAGCTGGCGGTGCTATTAATGCAGAAAAAGTCAATGATGCTCTTTTTACGAACCTTCTTACTATTCAAGCTGAAAACGATTATCTTAAAGAGAAAACAAGCGCTCTTGATGATATTGTAAAGCAGTATAAACGTGAACTTAATCAATTGCCTGGCAAGAGCCTTCAACTGGCCAACCTGCAGAGAGAGGCCCGGGTTAATAATACAATCTATATTATGCTCCGTGAGAAATTTGAAGAGAACCGTATTGCAGAAGCCGGACAGATTGGTTCTGTTCGTATAATAGATTATGCAAAAAAACCTGAATTCCCTACATCGCCGAAAAAGAAGATGAATCTCCTTCTGGGCCTGATGCTTGGTCTCGGTCTTGGTGTAGGGCTGACGTTTGGCCGTGAATATCTTGATACTTCTTTGAAGACTATTGAAGATGTAGAACACATGGGTTTTCCTGTCCTGGGTTCGATTCCTTTTATAGCCTCTCAGGCAATGGCACATCAGGTAAAGGACAATGGTAATGGTGATGTCAAACAGATTCAATCCAGATTGATATCTCATTTTGCGCCCAAGTCACCTGTTTCCGAGGCCTATCGCAGTTTAAGGACCAATATTCAATACTGTCGTCCGGACGAGCCCATACAAACAGCAGTTGTTACAAGTTCAGGGCCTGGAGAGGGTAAATCTACAACTATATCCAACCTGGCTATTACCATGGCACAGACAGGGGCAAAAACGGTAATTGTGGATTGTGATTTGAGACGCCCGGTAATGCATGGTATTTTCAGTGAGAAACGGGGCGTAGGTATTACAAATTATCTGGCAGGCAAGGCCTCTTTTGATGAGATTGTACGCACGACAAAGGTAGATAATCTGGATTTGATTACAGCCGGTGTGCTTCCGCCTAATCCATCTGAGCTTCTTGCTTCAAAATCCATGGACCGCTTTATTGAAGAGGCACGCGGACGTTATGAGATGATACTGTTTGACACACCACCGGTCATTGCTGTAACCGATGCTACTGTACTTGGCCGCAAGCTTGATGGTGTGGTTCTGGTAATGAAATCAGGATCAACGAATCGTGATGCTCTGCTGCGTGCCAAACAATTACTCGATAATGTAAATGCTAAATTACTTGGTGTCACTGTTAATGGCGTAAATATTGAAAACATGTATGGGTCATATTATTATTATTATCATTATTATTATTATGGAGAGAATAATAAGAAAAAACGCCGTATGCCGAGGATTCCGGGAATTAAGGTTTGATTAATACTGTAGCAATTATAATTTTATATTCTCGAAAGTAAATATGCCTTTGAAAAAAACAATTTGTCTTGTTGCGGGTGCAAGGCCCAATTTTATGAAGGTAGCCCCTCTGCTAAAGAGGATTCGTGCTGAATCCTCTCTGCTGGATGCTTTCCTGGTGCATACGGGGCAGCACTATGATGCTGCTATGAGTGATGTGTTTTTCACTGATTTGGGTATGCCTGAACCTGATGTGTATCTTGGAGTGGGTTCGGCCAGCCATGCAGTGCAGACGGCTCAAATTATGATTGAAGTTGAGACCGTAGTGCATGAGCGCAAGCCTGATATGGTGCTTGTAGTGGGTGATGTGAATTCCACTATTGCCGCAGGGCTTGTTGCGGCCAAACTTAATATTCCTCTTGTACATGTTGAGGCAGGGCTTCGCAGTGGAGATCGCAGAATGCCTGAGGAAATAAATAGAATTTTAACTGACCAACTTTCTGATCTGCTTTTTACAACCAGTCGGGATGCTCATGAACATCTGGCCAAGGAGGGTATAGCGGCCCATAAGGTGCACTTTACAGGCAATCTTATGATAGAGTCTCTGGTGCAGCATCAGCATCGTTTTGATGCTGGTACAATCCTTACACGGCATCAACTCTCAAAGTCCAATTATGTGCTTGTCACCTTGCATCGTCCCTCAAATGTTGATAATCCCGAGTCTCTAAAAGGCCTTTGGGCCATGCTCAATCGTCTTGCCGGGACCCTGCCAATTCTGTTTCCCATACATCCCAGGACACGAAAAATGGCAAAGCTTTTTAATCTCAGTGAGAATGAAGGTTTCAGGCTTTGTGATCCCATAGGTTATCTGGAGTTCATGGCTCTACAGCGTGATGCTGCACTGGTATTGACAGATTCCGGTGGTATACAGGAAGAGACTACGTTTTTTGGCGTGCCGTGTATTACAGTGAGAGAGAATACGGAACGTCCTGTCACAATTACTGAGGGAAGTAATGTCCTGGCAGGTACTGACCCTGACAAAGTCTATGCAGAGGCCTTAAAGATATTAGCCGGTGATAAAAAGATCGGAAAGATCCCTGAACTATGGGATGATAAGGTAAGCCATAGAATTTTAAAAGTGTTGGAACAGTATTTTAAAGAAGAGATTAAGTAAAAGGTAAAAGGTAAAAGGTAAAAGTAGAAAGTAGAAAAGCAAAAGGCAAAAGTAGAAAGTAAAAAGGCAAAAGCAAAAGGCAAAAGGCAAAAGGCAAAAAAATAGTAGTAACAGACTGTACTCCATTTGTACGCGGGTTTCAGTCACGAAACGTTTGCTCTTCACTTTTTCCTTTTGCCTTTAAACTTATAACTTGTTTTTTTGGATTCATTATGAGAGTTTTACGTGAAGATATTTCTGGACTACCCTGTGATGAACGTCACTGGTTTGCGCTTTATACCAGGCCGCGTCATGAGTTTAAAGTCAGCGATCAGCTGCGCCAGAAAGATATAGAATTTTATTTGCCAATACAGCGTGTATTAAAGCAGTGGTCTGACAGGCGTAAGTGGATCAATGAACCTTTGTTCAGATCATATATTTTTATTAATTCTGATGCGAAAGAACGATATCGGGCAGTGCAGGCCACAGGTGCTCTGTGCGTTGTACATATACACGGCCAACCAATTAAAGTTCCGCATTCCGAGATAGAGAGAATACAGCGTGTATTGAAAGCTGTGCCTGAAGTTGAGGCAGTAGATTATTTTTCTCGGGGAGATCCTGTTGAGATTATAAGAGGGCCTTTAATGGGATTGCGTGGTCTCTTTTTGGAGACTGCCGGTGCTGCCCGTCTTGTTATCCGCCTCGAAGCTGTGCAGCAGGGGATTCGATTTAGTGTCTCGAGAAGTGATGTGAAGGCTTTGTAGAAGGTCAAGTGGAAAGTAGAAAGTAGGAAGTAGGGAGTAGGAAGTAAAAGGGCAAAAGTAAAAAGTAAAAAGTAAAAAGTTGAGAGCTTGAAGTCTACCGGGAAGATTGAGTGCAATGGGACACGGATTATACGGATAAGAGTGGATCAAAGCAGGGAAGAAGAGAAGAGATTTAGATAATAATATAATTATACTCTCGTTTATTTTAAATCCGGTTGCTGTGGATTTGTTGACATAGAGATAGTGTGAGATTTATTTTTTGCACATTAAAAAACACCATGTGGTTCCGTTAAAATGGGACTTACATGGCGGAGCTGCATCCTGGTTCAAGGGAAAAAGTACATGCTTAAGAACAAAGAGCATCGCCTACGAAGGATACGAAAGATACGAAGAAGAGCAGGAGCAATGGAACACGGATAAGAGCGGATCAAAACAGGGAAGAAGCTCAGAGATTTAAATAATAATACAATTATACCCTCGTTCATTCGCCATATTAACAGATACATTTCGTAGGATTGGAATGATTTCTTTTGTTTTTTGCCTTTGCTCCGCTCTTTTTCGTCTTCTCCGTTGGCCAAGCTCTTAAAAATAATCACTTTATCTGATATATTACCGGCTTTTTTGAAAGGATTTACAATGAATGTTCCTTTGCTTGATTTAAATGCACAGCTTGATCCTTTGCGTGATGAGATTAAGGCTGCTGTTAATGATGTTATTGATTCAACGCGATATATTGGCGGCCCTAAAATAACTGCTCTTGAAGAGGCTGTCGCCGATTATTGCGGTGCTGCATATGCTATTGGTGTTACCAGCGGCACAGATGCTCTTCTTGTATCGCTCATGGGTATAGGTGTTGGTCACGGTGATATTGTTATTACCACACCGTATTCATTTTTTGCCACTGCAGGTGTCATCTCAAGACTCTGTGCTACACCTGTTTTTGTAGGAATTGATCCGTTAACTTATAATCTTGATCCGACCAAACTTTCAGCCTGGTTTAATGATAATCAGGATAAGATCAGCAAGGTTAAGGCGATAATACCAGTTCATCTCTACGGTCAGTGTGCTGATATGGATGCCATCTTGGCGATTGCAGATAGCCATAATATCCCTGTTATAGAAGATGCTGCCCAGGCAATTGGGTCTCGTTATCCTTCCAAAGCCGGTGAGAAACGTGCAGGCTCTATGGGGCTTGCCGGATGTTTCAGCTTCTTTCCATCCAAAAACCTTGGCTGTATGGGTGATGGCGGTATGGTGGTGACCAATGATAAGGCCTTTGCAGATAAAATTCAAAAATTGCGGAATCATGGTGCTCATCCAAAATATTATCATCAAATGGTAGGCGGTAACTTCAGGTTAGATGCCATGCAGGCTGCTATTTTACTTGTCAAACTTCCGCATCTGGATGACTGGCACAAGGGACGTCAGCAGAATGCCGCATACTACGATGAACATCTCAATGTTGAGGGTCTTTTAAAACCCCACATAGCTTACAATCGTGAATCACATATTTATAATCAGTATATTGTCAAAGTACCTGGTAATCGTGATGATCTTCGCCGCTATCTCAACGATGCGGGTATAGGCTGTGAGGTTTACTATCCTGTATCCTTCCATGAACAGGAATGTTTTAAATATCTGGGTTATGAAGTGGGTGACTTTCCCGAATCAGAAAAAGCTGCCAACAGCACCATTGCTCTGCCTATTTATCCTGAACTCACCACAGAGATGCAGGATTATATTATTCAGAAGATAGGTGAGTTCTATAGATAAAAATATTAAAGGCAATGGAACACGGATACCACGGATTTAACGGATCAAAGCGGATTTTTTATAATTAATTAGACTGTGGTCATCCATTTAATCCGTGTCATCAGTGTGCGATTGCTCTTTGTTTCGTTAAAAGGAAATCCTATGAATTACAAAGTATGTGTTGTCGGTGCTGGTCGTTGGGGTAAAAATCATATAAAAACATTGATCGGACTAGAGGCTCTTGGCGGTGTGGTTGAGGCCAATCCACGCACGTGTTCCGAGCTTCAGTCGGTCTACCCTGATCTTCGCATCTTTGAGACTTTGGATGAGGCTCTTAAGCACGGTTTTGACGGCTACACCGTAGCCACGCCCGCAGAGACGCACTTTGAGCTTGCTTTTAAGATTATAACCGCCGGTCATCATGTAATGGTGGAGAAACCCATTACACTTACAGCTGCTGATGCCCATACTCTGAAAAATTTGGCTGATGAAAAGGGTGTCAATCTTATGGTGGGTCATGTGCTGCTTTTTCATCCTGCTATTTTAAAGATTAAAGAACTTTTGGGATCGGGGAAGATTGGGAAGCTTCAATATATTTATTCCAATCGCCTTAATCTGGGCACTGTACGCACTGAGGAGAATATTCTCTGGAGTTTTGCACCTCATGATATTGCCATATTTCAGTACTTAATTGAAGATAGACCTATGTCGGTTACCAGTCGTGGCGGTGCTTTTGTACAACCCCATATACATGATTCCACTATGACTATTCTGGAGTATCCCGATAATATAGTCGGCCATATATTTGTCTCCTGGCTGCACCCTTTCAAGGAGCAGCGTCTTGTAATAATCGGTTCCAAGGGTATGCTTTCTTTTGAGGATTCCACCAAAGAAAAGGAACTGTTATTCTATGAGAAGGGGATAGATTGGATTCAGGGCGCGCCAGTAAAGCGCGACGGCCCCAGTGATGTCATTCCCTACCATGGTGACGCTCCGCTTACTGCTGAGTTGCGTTATTTTGTTGAGCATCTGGACGGCCGGCCCATTGAAATTGCCAATAGTCGTAATGCCGTTGATGTGCTGGAGATTCTTGAAAAAGCGTCAGAAGAGCTATAAAACCATTGGCACACGGAAAGAACGGATTGAGAGCGATAGTCACTGATAAAAATATAACTTTTTTAATAAAAGCATGGATATTCTTCATGCATGAAATTTCAAGTAATAGTAGTGACACGCAGAATATGGAATAAACGTAATTTTTTATTTTAGAGTTATAATATTTAATCCGCTTTTATCTATCAAATCCGTGTCATCCGTGTGCCATTTCTTTAATAAAAGGTTTAGTTATGAGTGAAAAAAAATATAGAGTTCACGAATCCGCTTATGTGGATGATAATGTAGAGATAGGCGAAGGCACGGGTATCTGGCACTTTTCTCATGTGCAGTCCGGTACAAAAATTGGTAAAGTTTGCACTCTTGGTCAGAATGTCAACGTTGCCAATAATGTTGCCATCGGTAATTATGTCAAGATTCAGAACAATGTTTCAATCTACGAAGGTGTCACTCTTGAGGATTATGTATTTTGTGGCCCGTCAATGGTATTTACAAATATTATGAACCCCAGATGTAAGTATCCACAGCGTGGTTCTAAGTTTTACCTGGACACACTGGTCAAGGAAGGTGCTTCTATTGGAGCCAATGCTACCATTGTTTGCGGACATACACTTGGCAGGCACTGTTTTGTTGGTGCAGGTTCCACTGTTATCAGAGATGTGCCGGATTACGCCCTGGTAGTTGGTAATCCTGCACGCATAGTCGGCTGGGTATGTGAATGTGGTGCCAGGTTGGATTTTTCAAATAGTGCTGATGCTATATGTCCGAAATGTAGCTTGAAATATCTTAAGGATGAACTTGTTGTCAATCTAAAATAACAATGGGCTGATGTGTTATATATAATTAATTCAGAATTCGCTCTTGATTTTTACCGAATAATTTATTATCTTTTTACAGCCCACTAATCCATTATCATGTGATTTTAAATTCGCCAATAATTCAGCACTGTGTATTTAGTGGATTATTTTTTTAGCACTTTGTAATGCACATCTCTTTGGCAATACAAATATTATTTTTCTCCCGCACGGTCCGGATATGGGACTGAGTTGGCAGAGCATTGCTTGGGCTCTGCCTTTGATTATGTTTTTTAATTTTCTAACTTTAGAATTTATGCTGATGCCTTCTTCTGATGTCGAAAAAATTCAGATCCAACTACAGCCGGTATTCAAAAAATATCAAGGCCAAATTCTTTTTGCCTATTGTTTTGGTTCCACAGTTACCGGTGAGAGATCAATGGTCTCTGATACAGATTTGGCTTTTTACGTGAATAGCGTATGTATCAATTTAGAATTCAGGTTACAATTAATTGCCGATTGCATGCGTGCATTAAAGTGTAACAAGGTTGATGTGATCATACTGAATACACTGCAAAACCTGGTGCTGGCCGACACAATTGTCTGTGAAGGCGTAATTCTCTGTGATTCGGACCTGGAGATGCGGCATCAATATGAGATATCTATACGTCATAGCGCATTTGATTTCCTGGCCCAGAGAAAGGCGGTCATGGGTATATGATTACGATAAAATCGATTATGAGCAAATATGTCAGGCCATGATTCGGAATCTGAGTGATGTTGAACAGTTTTTAGTACAGATTGAAGCTACGTTGAAATAGATGCTTCTATTTTAATCAATATGTCCAATAAATCAATATTCATTTTTCATTGTCTTTAAGTGTCCTCGTGGGCGGTGCTCTTCAATTTCCTAAGAGATTAAAAGATTAGCCCACTAAGCACACGGAGAACCACGGAGAAGAGCCAGTATAAATAAATAGTTCTTGTATTTCTTAGTGTCTTCCGTTCTATTTATAGGTTGTTTATTTTAATGACTCAAAATCAATCACATATTCTCTCAATCGTCACGCCTATTCTTGAAGCTAGGACCGTGTTTGCCTTGGCCTTTGGCTCTATTCTTGGCAATAGTTTCAATGCCGAGAGCGATATTGATCTGGCCGTCTATCTTTCTCAGCCCCCTTCATGGGATGATAAAATGGCCTTTCGTCGTTCGTTTTGGGATGTATCGCCCTATGAATGTGACATTGTGTTCCTGAATGATGCGGATTTGATCATTTCCATGCAAGCCCTGGCCAATGGTCGCCTTTTAGTGAACAACGATCCGGTAGTTTTTATCAGTTATAAGGCAGGTATAATCACTCAATACATTGATTTTAAGATAAGCCGAAAAATTATTGAAGAGCATATGCTTAATGGGCGGATTTATGCTTGAAAAAGATGTGATTCTCTCCAAAATTTCTATTATAAAAAACTGTCTGAACACTATTCACAAGGTTACTGCTCTCAATGTGTCCAGCCTTGATGATGTAATGATACAGGATGTTTTTGTTCTCAATCTTCAGCGGGCTATTCAAGCGGCAATTGACATGGCCAATATTGTAATCAGTGAACGTGGTTTGAAGTTGCCTGCTACTTACAGGGAATGTTTTCATGTTCTGCACACCAATGGTTTGATTGAGAAAGAGATTTTTAATAAGATGTCGAGCATGGTTGGGTTTCGGAATATCGCGGTACATGATTATCAGCAAATTGATCTGGATATTCTGAAGAGTATTATGGAGAAACACCTGAAGGATCTTGAGGAATATTATTCAGTTATTTATACTTTGTATGTTTAGAAGGGTAAAGAGTCCGTCCTGTAAAAGATGCTAAATCGTTACTTTTTGTGTATAAACTTTTCATTTGCTCCTGGACTATCATGGACAATTTTAAGATTATCCGTTGGAAACAGCGATTTGAGAATTTTAAGAAATCTTTCCATTTATTGGAAAGAACTATGTCCATTGCAGAGCCCTCGGAGGCTGAGCGGGGCGGGTTAATACAATTCTATGAAATTACCTTTGAATTGGGTTGGAAAACTTTGAAAGATTACCTGGAATCAGAGGGGTTTCTTGTGAAAACGCCCCGGGACGTAATCAAGCAGGCCTTTCAAATTGATTTGATTGAGGACGGTGAAAATTGGCTGGAAGCGCTCAATGACAGAAATTTGACTGTCCATGTATACGATGAAGCTATCATGTTGCGAGTTGAGAGTGATATCCGTACTACTTATTTCCCATTGCTGAAGGTGCTATATAATCAATTGTTGAAGATGCAATAATGGAATATGGAATCTCAGCTAAGAGCTATAATTATATGATGTCAGTCATGCATGCACAGCAGGCCGTTGAAAAAGTAGTTCTTTTTGGGTCGCGGGCTATGGGAAATGCCAGGAAGGGTTCTGATATTGATTTGGCTTTATTTGGAAAAAAATTGACCCTTAATGATGCACGTACTGTTTCTATCCTGATGAATGAGAAGGGACCAGTCCCCTATTGTGTTGATGTGCTGATCTATCATGAAATAAAGAATAAGGCCCTGAGAAAGCATATTGATGATGAGGGGCAGGTGATTTTTAAGAGATGTCATTAAATTTGTGATTAATACTCGCTATGAAATGATTATTTATTGGAGTGATGAGGATAAATTTTTTGTTGTAGAAGTGCCGGAATTACCTGGTTGTATGGCAGATGGCACCACCTATGATGAAATTGGTAAAAAATTATTATATTGAATCCGGTTGCATTTATTAATGAAATTGAGGATTGATCAATGTTAACTGAGATGGAAATAAAAATAAAAGGTTTAAATGCACTTTCCAGAGAGTTGGGTAGTGTGGATGCTGAAAAATTTATATCTCTTTTATTAAAAGAACCGGAGTAAAACGTTCAAAAGCCATTAACAGTCATACAAAGAAGGTGCGATGAGCCAGCTCCCTACTCAACTTTACATCCGGGATATGAAAACTTATGGGGAAATATGAGATTATCATCTATTGGAGTGAAGAGGACAATCTCTTTATTGCAGAGGTTCCGGAGCTGCCGGGATGCTGTGCCCATGGAGATTCATATGAAACCGCGCTGAAAAATATTGAAGAGGCTATTCGGTTATTGATTGATACTGCAATCGCCTATGGAGATATGGTTCCGGAACCGCGTGGTAAGCGATTGGTTTTTGCATAATTTATAATGAATGATGAATGATGAATGATGAATAATTTTTGAAGGTGCTTGATGTTTGTGTTGGGGGTGTTTAATTATCCATTTTGAATTGTTTGATCGTTAGACTGCTTATCAGAAATTTATTTATAAGTGTTGGCAATTAGCGGGCAAAATATTTTTTCGAATCAATATGCTCGCAGATTCCGCCTTTCAGCGGTTTCTACTACTCAAAAGGCACTTGCCTCACTTGTCAATAATAGTATTATAGAAAAATATGGACACACTTACCTTTTCATTGATCTTTATTGATCTGTCGTTTTTTGAAGGATTTTATGGACAGGACTTTAGACATTGACTGGATCAAAAATTGTGTCAGGGACAACGATTATTGGTTTTCAAAGCATGGCGACCTTGAAAGACAAAATGATAATCTGTATATTACAGATATTGAAGAGGCGATAGTAAACGGCAGGATTATTGAGTCTTATGAAGATACTGGCAGGGGGATAAGTTGTTTACTTGGCGGTTTTACTGAAAGCGGCGTGCCAGTTCATGTTGTATGCGGAGTAAGAGATAATTGCCTCGTGATTATTACCGTCTATATACCCACACCTCCCAAGTTTAAAAATATATATGAAAGAGGTGAACAATGAAAGTCTGTAGTTTTTGCGGTAATAAAAATATCAGTGAAAAAAAGACGCAATACATCTATAAACATGATAATCACTTTTTATTGGTCAATGATGTTCCTTGCGAAGAGTGTGACTATTGCGGAGAGCAATACTTTCAAAGCAAAGTATTAAAAAAAATTGAGAATGATTTCTTGGCTTTGCAAGGATCAACGCGTCAACCCAAAAAGTCAATTTTGATGCCTGTTGATGAGTTTTCTGAAATAGAGGATTAATCCTATGCTGAATCAGACTTTATTTATTAAATAATCAGTGACTTCTATTGGAAAGAGTACATGAGAATTTATTTGGATAATGGTTGTTTAAATAGACCTTTTGATGATCAACGACAGATCAGGATTCGTATTGAAACGGAAGCAAAGTTATATATACAAGAAAAAATCTTTAACGATGAAATTGAGGGTTGATCAATGTTAACTGAGATGGAAATTAAAATAAAAGGTTTAGATGCACTTTCCAGAGAGTTGGGTAGTGTGGATGCTGAAAAATTTATATCTCTTTTATTAAAAGAACCATTTGATTATACCAAATGGCAGAGAACTTTATTTCAAAATTTATCTGTTGAAGGTGTCAGCAAAGCAGCAATGCAGGTTAGGAATAATGAATAATGAATGATGAATGATGAATGATGAAAAGTAAAATATAATATTGGAAAAGACTTTTGATTTTTCCTTAAAGGTTATTGAAACATATAAATATCTGATTTACCATAAGAAAGAATTTGTTATGTCTAAACAGCTTTTACGCTCCGCGACATCTATCGGGGCAAATGCTGTTGAAGCCGATGCCGCTCAGAGCTATAAAAAAATTAGCCATTGTACAGTTTACATTATATTTAATATACTTTTAAAAAATGGTATGAGATCGTATGTGATTTTGTAGGAAGTGAAACCAGACAGGAGCAAGATATGTCTAGCGTTAAACAAATGAATTATATTACAGACGACAAAGGTAATAGACGGTCTGTAATCTTACCTATTGGTGTATATGATCACTTGTTGGAAGATTTACATGATCTGGCTATAGTTGCTGAGTGAAGAGACGAGGATACGATTTCGCATGATGATGTAATTAAACAATTGAAAAAAAATGGCTATTTATAGAATTGAATGGAAGAAATCTGCATTAAAGGATTTAAAGGCTCTATGCCAAATAAAAATATAAATATTTTTGATTTTCAAGTTGTTCGTGATTATTGGATTGAAGAGGCTCAAGAAGCATTAATCGTTGCCACTCATCTTTATGATAAAGAAAATTTAGACAAAAATGTGATAAGGCATATACTGATGAGAACTTTATTGTCATCAAGGAGTTATTTGCATGGCTGCAATCTCAACTAACGTAATGAAAAGTATAAATGATTTTTTAACTGTTTTAAAGAATGACCTATGTATAAAAGCAGCTTATTTGTATGGTTCATATGGTAAGGGTAATGCCGGATCTTGGAGTGATATTGACCTGGCTATTATATCAGATGATTTTTCCCTTGATATATGTATGGAGCATACGCGGTTATTGGTGTTGGCAGCATCAATAGATGACAGATTGGAGCCACGGCCATACAGATCAAGCGAATTTCAAATATCTGATCCACTGGTAAATGAAATTGTTGAGACAGGTATTCGTATAGATTAAGTTATCTGTTCTTAGGATTAATTAATGCCAGATTTAATCTACAAGCCCGAAAGCCATAAAATTATCGGTGCCGCCATCGAAGTACATAAAACCCTGGGCAACGGCTTTCTTGAGGCTGTTTATCAAGAGGCTCTGGCTATTGAGTTTGAGCTTCAAACGATTTCCTATGAAAAAGAAAAGCAGCTTCGCATCAAATATAAAGATCAGATCCTTGAGAAGTACTACATTGCCGATTTTGTCTGTTATGACAAAATTATTGTGGAGTGTAAAGCATTAAAGGGGCTGTTGCCCGAGCATGAATCTCAGATTTTGAACTATCTCTATGCAACTAATATAAAATTGGGATTGTTGATTAATTTTGGGCGAAATAAGGTGGAAGTTAAAAGGGTTGCGAATCTTGATGGACTCATAAAAGCTTCACCTTGAGATTTAAAAAAGACAAGAGATTGCCTACGAAACAGAGCGGAATCAACGAAAAGAAGATTCAATTATAATAAAAGCGGGTTTTTTGTTTATCTTTTCTCCGTTCTTTTTCGTCTTCTCCGTAGTTTTTTAGGTAA
>JAGLOF010000159.1 GCA_023139105.1 bacterium | reverse complement strand
GGTAGCCACGGCGTCGCTGACGGCGGAGCCGTCGAAAGCCCAGCAAACCGGCAACGCACAACCGAACCGGGCGTGACCGCAACATACACTGGCTGAACGCCCCCCCTTATGGGGCAGATCTATATTAAATTACTTGCCTTTTTTTCGCAGTCATCATACGTTTCCTGTACACATCAGCCAATAATGAAGGAGGTCCACAATGACTGCACAATTTCCAAGCTTTATCTGTAATGCACAAAAACAAACATCAGCCGGTGAAGATGCGTTTTGGTCTTTTCCGGCCAGATACTCATTTTATGGAAAATACAAATAGTCCCGGCCCCGCTACCGGCCTCGTACAACACTGATTTGCCGCTGGACCGTAGGTCGAGTGCAAATCTTATTCGTTATGTGGATATTTTAATTATTTGGCCATATTATCTTCTTAGCAGTTTCACTTGCAATATCAATTAGTAGATCTCTGAAGCCTTTAATAAATACTTCACCTGTTTTGGCAGTAATCTTTTTAAATCTAGTGGCAGCTAATGTTGTTTGCGGTGTGTCACGCACAATTAATTCTATACTTTCAGTTACTCGTACTTTATCTTCATCAGTAATATTTTCTATTTCATTTGCTAGTTCAATTGCTGATTCAATTCTTAATTTAGTCCAAGGGAATGCTTCCCCGCAGTGTAGACAAAAAGCCGGGGGCGGGCTTTCAGTAAATCCTACGACAACAACGCCCTCAACATGATACTCACCTTGAATTTCATTCTTACAATTAGGGCAATTCTTTATAGTTTCAGCTCCACATTTGTCACAAAACAGCTGACAATGGTCTGGATTGTTTTTAGTAGATCTGTTTATGACATGACCATTCAAGCAAATCTGTTCAACATCATACCAATTTTCTGAGGGAGCAAATCGCTCTCTTCCAAACATACGATCCATCAAATTTTCCCTCCGATTTTTATCCACATAACCTTTTATCTCGTTCCTACGGTCTCCGTGGGAATGTTCTTTACGGACGCTCTGCGTCCAAGTACCTACCAATCCTTACAAACAGGAATCAAACCGCTTCCGAACAGATAATTCCTTGCGCTTGAATATCTCCAATGTACAGCTTCTTCAACATATCCCCTACGAACTGGATTATTATGAATATATTCGATCTTCTGAATCATCATGTTTTTTGTCTGGATTTCTTGTGGATGACTCCCTTCCTGCCAAAACTGATACACACGATCCTTTTTAAATACTTGTTTTTCATCTGCAAGTTTTTTCAAAATCAGATTCGAGTCATTTCTCTTATAATAATCAATTATTTGACGTGCTGTGAACGACTTGAAATCTCCTAATTCCTTTGAAAGATTATGCGAGGAAACAACCAAATGCAAATGGTTTTCCATAATCACAAACGCATATACTCTCAATCTTTGGTGTTCCTGCATAAATACCAAGGAGTTGAATAGATACTGAACAACTTCAGGATTTGAAAAAAGTGGTAACCATTGAATAATTGTTCCTGTTACGAAATATGGATATTGATTGTCAAATATTTTGTAACGACTTCTTGCCATGGGAAGTCTCCATTTATGGACGCAGAGCGTCCTGGATTGTATTCCCACGGAGACCGTGGGAACAAGGATCATATTCAACGAAAATCCCAACCGCTCCCGCAGGCTCGCGTCGCTGACGGCGTGAGCCGTCGCATGCCGAAGGCAACTGTACCGCACCAATGGAACGACCGTAGCAAGCGCGCATTATATGGATAATTTTACTCCCAATCCGATTCGGTTACGTCCGTTTTATACCATTCCGAGAATGCACTTAATTCTTCTTGAGAGTACATTTCCTTTAATAGCTCTGCCATCTTTATCATAGCCTGATCATCTATTAATTGTTCTTCTGATTGTTTATCCAATTTTCTTTCATTCTTTACTTTACGTAGATGATGAAAAACCTCATGCAATAACATTTGGCCAAGCCATAATGTAATTCCAATTTCATGTTTGACAACTTTCTTAGGTAAATCATCAAAATAATCAAAATACAACTTTATTATGGACTTCGATCCACAAGCACTATACTTGACGCTTGCATATTTCTTATTTTGAAAATCATTATTGTAAAGCTCTATTCTCCCAATACCCTTAAAATATGAACTTGGGGCATGCATTATTATTGATTCGATAATATTATTGGCAGGAATACTCAAATACCTGCCTTCTCTAAAATCAAATATTGTCATGAATACTCACACTGAATAGTATAGTTTGCTCTTTTATCCAAGTAGTTTGTGTTTCTACAGCACGCCCTACCGGTTTTAATCGGATTGCCACAATGAAAATGTTTTACAACGCCGGCAATTAACTCGGCACCAACACCCGCATCGTTGACAGCGGAAGCCATCGCAAGCCGTATGAACCCAAACCGCACAGCCGCCACAGGCGGGACCGTCAGCAAACGCTGGTTGAACTACTCCCCCTCACGGGGCAGATCTATATTAAAATACTTGCCTTTTTTTTCACAGTCATCATACGTTTCCTGTACTCATCAGCCAATAATGAAGGAGATTCACAATGACAGTACAATGTCCTAGCTTTATCAGTAATGCACCTCAAAAACATCAGCCAGTAGCTATTGCGTTTTTTGGTCTCTTCCGGCCAGATACTCATTTTATGGAAAATGCAAATAGTCCCAGCCACACCTCGTACACGTCCCGATTTACCGCTCGACCGTTGGTCGAATGTAAATCTTTTTCGTTAGTCATCATTAATTTTCACTAATTGTTATAATATCAAAAATTATTGTACCGGTCTTTTTTATAAGTGCTTCTAATTGAGCGAAGGTAAAGTTTGAATCAATATCATGAGTTCCATTTTGATAAATTCTAAAAAATTCATTAAGAGTTTTTACATCATTTTCAATAAACTTCTGAAAAGGGCCACTATTTATATTCCTATAAAGATAAAATAGCCTAGCACTTCTAGTAGGCTTGTCATTATGGTATAGATGGCTATCAGATTTCCATTCTTTAATTTTATCATTAGGCGCCAGCTCATGTAGAATTCGCGTTAACAGCTCTCTAAGTGACACACAAATATGTCTAGTTTTATCCACATTAGCAGACTTTAATGATTCCTGTGCCCCCACCCAGCTTTGGAGATAATTTGGATTCTTCCGGTGAAGTAAAGCTGGTAAAACTTCGTTTAAGTTTTCTTTTATATCTTTGTTTATGGATTTATCTTGTTCACGAATATCTTCATTTTCTCGGGTTGGAGAAATTGTATGTAAAATATCAACAGAATTATAATAATGAACCGTAGGCTTGTGAATTCCATAATCAAGAACTTTTGTAAGTCCCATATTTACCTTATTAAACATTACTTCATTATACATTTGAGTGTAATGTGCAAAATCATTTTGCAACTGAATTTGTGCTTCAGCTTCCATTCCTATCTTTGATCCCAATTGGTCCCAATACAAATCTGCAAGACTTTGAGTAGCTGCTATTGAGGATATTGCACCAAAGATTGCAGTATTTGATGAAACTATTTCTGGGATTATTGTCGCTTGTGCCATAGCAACCTGTATTTCTGCTTGCTGAAGTTGTGGAGTTAACATTGCTACAGCATTTTCTGAGGCAATATGTGCATTTTGTCCAAGAATTACAGCCGTTTGAATAGCTTCATAACTTGCTATTGAAGTTAATCCGGTTTTAATTTTTGCAACACCTAAATCAATTGAAGCTGCAAACGATTGAATAGCTGCTGTTGGAGCAATTGCCATCGCTTTGATCTCGGCGTCAAAACTTCGTGCTTGCTCAATTATATTAATGAGGCTACCTTTTGATTTGTAGTCTGCCATAATCTAACCTCATTTCTTTGATGACTAGTTTTGCATTTTAGCGGCGCGCCCAACCGTTTACTGTCGAAAACGTCACCTCAAAGCCAACTCGGAAAGCCGGTTACAATTCCGCCGGCAAGCCCACGCGTCGTACGATGGCGTAGCCGTCGAAAGCACAACACAACACAATGACTGCACAATGTCCAAGCTTTATCTGTAATGCTTCTCTAAAACATCAGCCGGTTGCTATTGCGTTTTTCGGTCTCTTCCGGCCAGATACTCATTTTATGGAAAATGCAAATAGTCCCGGCCCCACCATCGGCCTCATCCACGTCCCGATTTACCGCTCGACCGTTGGTCGAGTGCAAATCTTATTCGTTATGTGAATCTATTCACTAATTAATATTTCAGTACTAAATGGTTTTACCGTACTCTCAATCCAGTCGTCAAATGAAAATGTGATTATCGCTTTGTCATATTTTCCAAGTTCGGGAACACACACGGTGTCTTTAAAAGCACCACGTCAACATCGTTCCCTAAGCTTTAATTCAATTTTTGAAGGATTGGTACCGAATAAATCAATTTCGACTTTTGGACTCATTTCTGTGCCCACATTACTCCCAAGATATTTATCAAGCCATATTCTAAATCCTGCAGATTCAGATTTGACAAATGCCTTAAGTTCTACTTTTGAGCCTGAAATGAGCGATGATGGTAAATCCGAAGGTTCAATCATCAAATCATAGCCAAGCGGTATTATTATGGCTTCTTCTTTGTCGTCTGGCAACTCATACAAATCATTGCCTTCATAATTGGTTCTCCATCTTAGGCTGTCAGGTCCTTGAAAGACAGTATATATATTCGTATCCTCAAAGATATTTGTAATTTGTAAAACATATTGACCTTCTTCTTCAAGGCAGTAGAGCGGTATACTGATTTTCTTATCTCGAAAAATAAAACACTCACCAGAATCAGTTAAATTCAAATTCCCATTAAGATCATAATAAAACTTTCTACCATCTTGTATGAGCCATCGGGTGTTTTTTAAGTTCTTTGTAAATGAAAATACTGCATATCTTTGAGACTCAGATTTGTATACAGGTTCAACAAGGGTAGCATTTGAAACTTCTTGTGCGAGGCTATTGATAACAAAAAATGCTACTGCCATAAATATGGACTTAAACATGCTTATGCCTATAATTAAGGTTTGAAATTCTCATATTCACATAACCTTAGTCCAGCCGGTAAAGAAACAAAAACAATTAATCAGTACATATACAAACAAATTGACGTTTCCAGACATTTGTAATAATAAACTTTCCATCCCTGACCATTCCATAATGTCCATATTCAGAAATTTTACTATATGGTAAACGAGCAACAATAAACTTCTGGAGATTCAACGCTATCCTTTTTGAACATGAACCGAATCAAACAATTGCTTCCCCACCCACAAACAACAAAAGGGAATACTCCAAACTTCCAAGCACAACAGCAGAAGCCTGTCAAACACATAACATGCCAGAATGAAATAATTCATCCGGACATGGGCACGTCCCCTTCCCCAAAGAGCGCACCAGTGTTTAATTACAGAAAATGTTTAAAAAATAAATAGATAAAAACGTATTACTGATATAGATAAGTGCAACTACATATTAAAAGTTACACATAGATCAATCAACGTATTGAGAGAATTCAGCAACGTAACGGTAGATTTAAAAAAAGTATATTGCAAAATACACCTACAAAGATAATATATATAATAGATGAAGTCAAGAACTTCTTACCTGATAATTAAAAAAAACTGTTAACCCAAGAGATAAAAACAGAAATGCTATGCAATATTGAATTTATGTTTTCTGCAAAAAAAAACCGCCCCTAAAAAAAGAGACGGCCTAAATAAACATATAAATAATAAATTAAATTTCCAGAACTTCTTTCTCTTTGGCAACAGCCATACCATCGATTTTCTTGATGTTTTCATCAGTAGTTGCCTGAACATCAATTCCGGCATTGAACTGCTCATCTTCAGAAATTTTACCGTCTTTCTGAGCTTTCTTCAGTTGATCCATGGCATCACGACGGATATTCCGAACAGCAATACGTCCGTCTTCTGCAAGATTATGTACAACTTTAACCAGATTTTTACGGCGTTCTTCTGTTAATGGCGGAATAGGCAGCCTAATCACATTTCCATCATTATTGGGAGTTATTCCAATATCTGCCTTTAAAATTGCCCGTTCAATCTCAGCAAGCATATTTCTTTCCCAAGGCTGAATAATAATCATTCTTGCCTCAGGTACTCCTATATTTGCAGCCTGATTTACCGGTACTTTAGAGCCATAATAATCAACACGAACACTATCCAAAATAGAGATGTTAGCTCGTCCTGTACGAATTTTTGTCAACTCACTTTGAGAGCTTACAAGGGTTTTCTCCATACGATCCTGGGAATCCAGAAGGATATCTTCAATCATAAGGCATCTCCTTTGACGACAGTTCCAATCTTCTCTCCGGAGATAATGCGCTTCAAATTCCCGGATTCTAACAGTTTAAAGACAATAATTGGTATATTATTTTCAAGACACATTGTAAATGCAGTTGCATCCATCACCCTGATACGCTTTTGCAGCACTTCTTCAAATGTCACTTCTTCATATTTAACAGCATTGGCATTTTCCATAGGATCAACATTATAAACCCCATCTACCTTTGTGCCCTTTAATATGATATCAGCACTAATTTCGGTTGCACGAAGTGCTGCAGCAGTATCAGTTGTAAAGTATGGATTACCAGTACCAGCGGCAAAAATAACTATTCTGCCTTTTTCAAGGTGACGCATAGCCCTTCTTCTGATAAATGGCTCTGCCATTGACTCAAGACGGATAGCAGACATTACCCTGGTAGGCATACCACTTTTTTCAAGAAAATCCTGAAGCGCAAGTGAATTGATGGTGGTTGCAAGCATACCCATATGATCAGCTGCAACACGATCCATACCGCGGGCATGCGCAGATATTCCTCTGAATATGTTTCCACCACCAATTACAATGCCAATTTGAACACCCATATCTCTAATAGATCTAATTTCTTCTGCAATTTTCTGTACAACATCGGGGTCAATATCCAGATCTTTATTGGATTTTAAAGCTTCCCCGCTTAGCTTAAGAAGGATTCTATTATATATTGGTGCTACAGACATGGCGCCTCATTTATTTAGTGCATCAGATTATAGTTCTTCACCCAGTTGAAAACGGGCAAAACGACGAATAGAGATGGCTTCTCCCAGCTTGCTGGAGTTTTCCAAAATATATTCTTTAATAGTTTTGCTGGTGTCTTTTACAAATGGCTGTTCGTTAAGAACATTTTCCTGATAATATTTTTCAATTTTACCAGTAACAATCTTTTCAATTACTTTTTCGGGCTTGCCCTGATCTCTGGCTTGTCCACGATATATATCCAACTCTTTTTCAAGCAAATCGGTAGGAACTTGTTCACGATTTACTGCCATTGGATTAGTTGCGGCAATCTGCATGGCAATTTCACGTGCAAGACTTAAATAATTTTCAGTCTTGGCAACAAAGTCAGTCTCACAATTCATTTCAATCATGACACCAATACGGTTGCCCGGATGAATATAGCTGATAATTGCGCCTTCAGTTGTATCACGCCCCGCACGCTTTGCAGCAGAGGCCATACCTTTTTTACGCAAATATTCAATGGCTTTTTCAATGTCGCCATTAGATTCTTTTAATGCTTCTTTACATTTCATCATGCCAGCGCCGGTTTTATCCCGCAGCGCTTTAACTTCTGAGGCAGATACGCTCATAGGTAAACTCCTAGTATATCAAAAACATTATTTCTTGGTTTCTACGGCCTTGGGCGCATCTTCTTCTTTTGCCTCTGGCACTACTTCTTTTTTCATCTGAGCACCCATAATTGCATCAGTAATTGTATGGACAATAAGACTGATAGATTTGAATGCATCATCATTTGCCGGGATAGGATAGTCAATAGGATCAGGATTTGAATTTGTATCCAGAATAGCAAAAACGGGAATACCTAGTTTTTTGGCTTCGGCAACCGCAATTGCTTCACTCTTTGAATCTACAACAAATAGAGCACCTGGCAGGCGATTCATATTCTTTATACCGCCAAGGCTTTTCTCTAATTTGGCTTTGGCTCTCTCTATCTGGAGAATTTCTTTTTTATTAATAGAATCATAAGTACCGTCTACGGCCATCTTTTCAAGATGTTTAAGCTTTTTAATAGACTTGCGGATGGTTGCAAAATTAGTAAGCATGCCACCCAACCAGCGGTCGGTTACATATGGCATATTTGCTCGTTCGGCTTCTACCCGAACAATATCCTTGGCCTGTTTCTTGGTACCGAGAAGCATTACTTTATCACCACCTTTAACTATTTTAGCAATGGCATCGCAAGCTTCATTGAGACATTTTAAAGTTTTATTGAGATCGATAATATAAATCCCATTACGTGCCATAAATATGTATGGCTTCATTTTGGGATCCCAGCGGCGAGTCATATGACCGAAATGTGCTCCGGACATAAGCAGCTGTTGCAGTGAAACTTCTGACATTAAAAACTCCTATTTTCACACGGTTATTCGACCATTCCCGTCCTCTTTTCAAAGAACCCGGCTTTTATGTTCACAAGCCAGGCACCCCCTTGAAAATCAGAGAATGTGAAGGATGTCGAACCAGAATTAACGTTTGGAGAACTGGAAGCGTTTACGTGCACCAGGCTGACCGTATTTCTTACGTTCTTTCATACGGGGATCTCTTGTGAGAAAACCATTAGCGCGTAATACTTTTCTATTTTCCTCGTTGATTTGTACCAATGCCCTGGAGACGCCAAGCATTAAAGCGCCGGCCTGACCAGTTAAGCCGCCACCTTTGGTTGTTACTTTAACATCAAATTGACCATGAGTTTCAGTGACATCAAAAGGTTGCTTAATTAACATTTCAAGTGTCGGACGACGGAAATATTCCATAACTTCCTGCTTGTTCACAACAATTTTCCCTGTTCCGGGCGTTAGCCACACGCGGGCAACGGATTCTTTCCGGCGACCGGTGGCATAGTAACGTGCTCCTTTCATATTCTCCTCAAGTTCTCTGGTAAGACTACGGGTAGCTGAGCTTCATGCGGATGATCCACACCATTATAAATCTTCAGCTTCTTAATCATCTGACGGCCTAAACGATTTTTAGGGAGCATGCCTTTAACGGCGTGATGTAAAACTCGTTCGGGACGTGACTGCATCATATCATCAAGTGTTGTACTTTTGAGACCGCTGGGATAACCACTGTAACGAGTGTAAGTTTTCTGCTCTCTCTTACGACCCGTAACACGAATCTTTTCAGCATTGATAACAATCACATGATCGCCCAGGTCAAGATGCGGTGTAAACTGGGGCTTATGTTTGCCGCGAATCAGAATAGCTACTTGAGAGGCAAGACGACCAAGTATTTGGTCCTCTCCATCTATCACAAACCACTTCTGCTCAACAGCGTCCACTTTCGGTACTACGGTTTTCACGATTAACCTATCCTCCTAATAAACATATAAACCAAAGCTCATCAATATATGGATAAATGAATGATAAGTCAAGCCCTTTATCCATGAATTCCTGCTCAGTTGCATGATTAATGAACAGTTCCTACTGAGCCTTGAGGAGACTGCCACAGTCGTCCTGAAGTAGCGGACTCCCTCGCAACTGTGACAGGTGAAGTTGAGTAAAAATTGCCCACCAAACATACGGAGCCATTCTGCCATGCCTCAAGGATATTGAATTCCGTTGATCTTTAATTAAACTTTACCAGACTGAATATCGAACAGCAGAACACCGAATATCGAATATCGAAGGAATTCTCACTTCGACATTCGATACTCGGTATTGGCTATTGGACATTGGCTATCCATCATTTATAAAGACCATTAGAAGATTCATCAGTCCAGTAGCTATGGATTACTCAACGCCAACATGATCAATCATTCAAATAGAGCATGCCTTTATTTACAACACCTGCCGGTGCACCTTTGAGTTCCCAGCCCTCAAAGGGTGTATTGAAAGAGAGCGAAGCAAAATCAGCACCTTTGACAGTCCATTTTTTATCCATATCGAGTATGGTAATATTGGCCGTCTCCCCTTCTGTAATTTTCACTTCAGGCAGCCTGAAAATTTTGCGTGGAGCAACAGCAAAGCACTGAATCATGGCTTCAAGTTTCAAATGGCCGCCATGTACCAATCTGTCAAGAATAACGCCGACTGCTGTCTCCAGACCTATTACTCCAAAAGCCGCACTATGATAATCATTATCTTTATCATCAGCATGGTGTGGGGCATGATCTGTTACAATGGCATCTATTGTACCGTCTGCTACAGCCTCAACAAGTGCCAGGCGATCTTCTTCAGTGCGGAGAGGGGGTTTCATCTTTGTATTTGTATTAAATGTTTTTACTGCCTTATCGGTCATTGTCAGATAATGCGGACATGTTTCAGCTGTAACTTTAACATCGCGTGATTTTGCATCTCTTATAAGACGTACAGCCTCTTTTGTGGAGACATGGGCAATGTGTACGGGACAGCGGGAAAACTCAGCCAGCAATATGTCCCTGGCAACCATTGCAGATTCACTAACTGATGATATCCCTCTAAAACCTGTCTCTGTGGAGGAGAAACTCTCATTCATCACACCTTCGCCGGTAATGGACATATCTTCACAGTGATTGATGATGGCTACATCCAGCATATTACCATACTCAATTGCATGACGCATAACCTGACCACTCGCAACCGGGTGACCGTCATCGGAAAAACCTACAGCACCGGCCTCTTTCATCTCACCCATTTCAGCCAGTTCCTCACCCTTTTGTCCCTTGGTAATTGCACCTATGGGATATACATCTACAAGCAGGCCTTCAGAACGTTTATTAATGAATGTAACATGATTATAATGATCAATAACAGGACTTGTATTGGGCATTGGAGCCACACCGGTAAATCCGCCATTCATGGCTGCATTACATCCCGATTCAATGGTCTCTTTGTGTTCTTCACCCGGTTCACGCAAATGAACATGCATATCTATAAAACCGGGAGCTATAATTTTGCCTTTGCAATCAACAACACGGCCTTCCACGCCCTTTTCATCTACTTTACCGATCTTGACAATTGTTCCATTCTCAATTAACAGATCGGCTTTTTCATTCAGCCCTGTCTGGGGATCTACCAAACGCCCACCTTTAAGGAGAATGCAATTGGAGATTTCAGCTTTAAATGTCTTTTTATTCATGATCTACTCCTTCAAAACTGGAACGTCCACCGGCTAAAAGGAAAAGAATTGCCATGCGAACCGCTACACCATTTGTCACTTGATCCAGAATAACTGCCTGAGGACCGTCAGCAACCTCAGAATCAATCTCTACACCGCGGTTCATCGGGCCGGGATGAAGAACAGTGATATCTGAGTGTGCCTTTGCAAGGCGTGCTTCGGTTATACCAAAAAGATTACGATACTCACGTAATGTCGGGAATAGTGCACCCTTCTGTCGTTCTAGCTGAATGCGCAGCACATTGAGTACATCTGCCTCTGCCAGAGCATCTTCTATATGGGGATAGACTGTAATTCCCATATCCTGCATATCATATGGAATCAGAGTTGCAGGGCCACAAACACCTACTTTAGCTCCACATGCCAATAATCCGTAAACATTTGACCTGGAAACCCGGCTATGCGTGATGTCTCCTACCAGACATACATTGAGCCCCTTGAGAGAACCACGCTTTTCACGAATTGTCATCATATCCAGAAGTGCCTGCGTGGGGTGCTCATGGGGACCGTCGCCTGCGTTTATTACAGAGGCGTCTACACAATTAGCAAGGTAATGTGATGAACCGGGTACGCCATGACGCATCACAACAAAGTCAATGCGCATTGCTTCAATGTTCTTGATTGTATCTTTTAATGTCTCACCTTTTTTCACACTTGATGTTGATGTTGAAAAATTTACAGTGTCAGCGGAGAGACGTTTTTCTGCAAGCTCAAAGGAGATACGTGTTCTTGTAGAATTTTCATAGAATAGATTTACTACTGTCTTGCCCTTCATGGTTGGCACCTTGGGAATAGGCCGCTGAAGGACTTTTTTCATAGCATCGGCCGTATCCAGAATGATGGTAATATCCTTCTCGGAAACACCGTCAAGGCCAAGCAGATGTCTTATACTGAGTTGCATATGATCACCTCTATTTAAAGAATAATTCAATTATTGTTCGATTAGAAGTACGCAGTCTTCATTATCTACTTCCTTAACGTGAACCTTAACCTGTTCATTATCAGCAGTAGGAATATTCTTACCGACATAATCTGCCTTTATAGGTAGTTCGCGGTGGCCTCTATCAACAAAAACGGCCAACTGTATTATAGCTGGCCGTCCAAAGTCGATCAATGCATCCAAAGCTGCACGTATCGTCCGCCCCGTATAGAGCACATCATCAACCAGTATGACTTTTTTATTGCTGATATCAAAAGGAATTATTGTCTCCTGCACTACCGCTGTTTCTGAAAAACGCTGAAAATCATCACGATAGAGTGTAATATCCAATACTCCCAATGGCACGTCTGTACCCTCAATCTCCTTAATGAACTTAATCATCCGGCGGGCAAGGCTGTCGCCTCGGTTCCGTATGCCTATTATCACCAGATCTTCAGTTCCATGGTGCTTCTCAAGCACTTCATGAGTAAGACGGAGCAAGGTGCGATTCACCGCCTGAGCATCCATTATCTCTGCTTTTGTCTTCATGCTTCATCTCCATTTTTGATTAAAAAAAAACCACTCGGCGCATTGGCAGAGAGGTTGAAACTCGCAATTCTTTCTCAGGTCAATGCCCCTTATAGACCTCACTGGATCTGATTAAAAGGGTATCACAAATGTTGATTTAACGTAAGAATTTGCGCTGCTGAAGTCAAGCCTTTTTTTTGAATTATTCGTTTTTTTTAAGTATCTGTCTTTTCTGAATTCTTCATGCCGACCGGACGTCAATGCTTTTGTCAGGAGTCAACAATTGACAGTTCTAAAAATTGGGCGTCCGTTACTGTTATTACAGGTGAACCTTTGAATGATGGATCCCTGCCAAAAGCATGCAGGGATGACATTTTTTTAAGTATCTGTCTCTCCTGAATTCTTTTGTCAGGAGTCAACAATTAGCCATTCTAAAAATGCTCTCTCCGGTATGGTGCGTATATGTTAACCTGTCGATGACGGATTCAGCTTTGCCGGGCCTGTTCCTGCCACAAGCATGCAGGGATGATATTTTTATCACAAACTATTTCCGTTTTGAATACCAACATGAACATTTGTAATTAGTTGAACAACATCCAGAATATGCTTTAATTATAACTTATATTTGTTTTTTAACGAGTTAGCTCAACGTGACACTATTGGCATATTAATTGCTTAAAATAGGAACATGGAAAGAACTTTTTTTCCTGTATTACCCCTTGTTCAGTCCGTACTGACTTACCCCCAGTGCGGACGTTTTTTTTGTAATTTTATATTAATAATCAACAACTTCCCAATATCTGCCTGTACCGCCATAATTTTCAATAGTATTCAGCATAGTCGCATGTGTACTCAAATTCATATTATTCATCATGTTAAACATATTTTGATTAGCCATATTTTCGCGCCGCATGCGAGAAAGTGCTGCTCTTTTTTCAGCCCGTGTGCCATTATATGGGTATCCTTCCACTTGAGCAAGGCCATATTGATCTGTCTGATTATTCACATAGCTGTCTTGAAACTGCTCTTGCTGTGATACGGAAAATTGCTGCCAATTAGCCTTAAGTACCAGAAGGGCAAGACTGGCTGAACATAAAAACTGTCTTTGGTCAAGAGGAATAAGAATAAATTGATGTGCCAGATCATTTTTATATTTTTGCCGTTCCGCACTGGAGAACTTAGTATTAATACCATAAAGTTGATTGGAGAATTCAATATATTCAATCATGCCGTCTGCATCTCTGTCTGTTAAAACGAGAGAATTGGTCTGATCCCATGCCAGTACTTTAACATAACGATAGATTACTCTAATTAAGAGGGGGATGTCCGATTGTGTCATATTGATAGTAGCTTTGTAAAATTCAGAAAAAAGCATTTGCCTTGCAGCACCAATTTGCAAGGGGTCCTGCAATTGATGCAGCTGCTGAAGAGATTGCTTTAAACTGGCAATCTGCCGCAGCCACTCATCCGGTCCGCTAGGAAATTCTTCAATTGAAGCCTGACGCAGCTCAGCAATTTCAGACTCTTTTATTGATTGACCAATTATAAACTGAATAATACCTACACCGGTATTTATGTGATCACTGGTTAGCTGCTTGCCATTACAATCTGCCAATACAGTGATTGTCGCATCAGCAGCTGAAGCATTACGGGTGTAATAGAGCGGTACTCCATTTGCATCAGCAAGGTTAAAATTTGTAGCCGAATAACCGGTAATCATATAATACAATACCTGCCCGGATTGGCCCTGCATCCAGAATTGTTGATTCTGAACGCCCCAGCGTCCGGTACTCACACCATATGGCCCGGTAAAAGCGTAGGTACCATCCCGCTCCAATATCATTGTGGCGTTATATTGACTATTTTGCCATGTACCATAAATTTCCTGGGCTGAAGCACTTACAGTTAGTAGCAGCATAAATACAATTGTAAATTTAATTAGCTTCATGATGCACTCCTAAATTGATAATGATTGGAAATTTAGGGAATAAGATTATGAAAGGCAAGGACAACATCGGGTATGCAGGATTAACAATGTAATGTTTTTCCAGATTTGTTACACAATGTTAAAACGAGTGGGGAATTATTGAAATTCCAAGTTCAAATATCAAAATCCAAATAGCAAACAATAAAAATACAAATGACAAATACTCGCTCCTGCCTAAAAAAACAAGAACTGAGCTTTGGCACATTCTACGAACTTAAAATTTAAGAAGCTTGCGGCAAAAGCAATGAAAAACTCAAAGATTACAATTGATGATACCGTACTCATCGCATTATGGTAATGGTGCGAGGATGTTGCAGAGAAAGAATACTTTGAATTACCAGTGTTTAAGGTGACATTTTGAGCATTGGATACCGCAGGGATATTTTTCCCTGCGGTACATACTGACCACATTTACATGTGAATTTACTTATAGCTTATTTTTTGTAAAGCATTTTTCCGGTCAGTTGAGTTTTCCCAACGATTAGTCTGTATATATATAACCCCGATGCCAGAGGGCCTCCTGCTGAATTTGATAAATTCCAATGAACTTCATGATAACCAGCCCACTCTTCCCCATTTAGCAATTCTGCAACCAGCTTCCCGGTGATTGTGTAAACTTGCAGTTTAACATGAGCCTTTTCCGGAATACCAAATTTGATAACTGTTGTTGGATTAAAAGGATTAGGATAATTACCAATAAGCGTCACACATTCAGGCATGCTCCTAGAAAGTGATGACCCGGCTTTCCCGCCTTCTTTATTCTTTGATCCAGAAATACAGATACTACGTATTTCTGTAGCAGTATCATTATTGGAATCTGTGACTCTACATTTCAAAGAGAAATCCCAATTGGCTGAAGTTATGTTAACAGTCTTTTGACCTGCTAAGAAACTCATATACATCCACTCTCCAATTGGCGGTGCTTTTGTCCCGGGTGTACCTTTTATTTCAAAACCATCGTTACGTCTCCACCATTCATAATTTGTATAGCTACCGGTACCATCTTGAGGCATTGCTGTATATGAATTTGTCGAATTTATATCAACATATGCAGGTCCGTATATACTTAAGTCCAACGGTGCATTGATAGTAACTGACCTGATATCTGTCTCATTACTTCCATTTGACCATATAATATAACATTTAATTGAAAAATCATTACCTGGCGCAGTATAGCTGACATTCCTGTCATTTTGCCAACTGCCTTGTTCAATCCATGATCCGCCTTGATTGTCATTCCTTATATACCATTTAGTAGTAGAGCTACCACTTTCACCGCTTACCGATGCATTAAAAGTGCCTGGCTTGTATTGGTGTATGTAGAACACCAAGCTGCGGTCGCTTCTTCACGATTATCATATTCCTCGTTAGTCGCAGCACCATAAACGGGATTATTTCTGGGTGTATACACGGTTTTGCCATAATAACTGACTGCAGCCTTGGATGCACTTAATTTGCTGAGCAGCCATATGTATTCAGGATTCTGAAAAATACCACTAATTTTGTTTTTTATAAGAGGCTGGTATTGATCAACAAGGATAGACCTTATCTTGTTTTTATCTTTGATAGACAGTGTTTTAAAGATATCATCCTGAGCCAATAATGCCATGACATATCGAAACTTAAGGATATAAAGACCACGCTTATGCATTGGCCATTTTTTATTGTAGTCTTTTAAAAACAAATTGGAAAATTCTTCAATTAAAGCTCTGCCTGCTCCATTGGTTGAACGCAGAACAGCAAAACCATTAAAATCTCCTGATATTGCCTTTAAGCCCTCCTCTGTTGTGTTGAAAGCAAAGAGGTCAATAAATAGAGGATAGTCAACACAAATAGCTGCTATTACAACAGCATTGAATGTGGATAATAAATTTTGTGGAATGGCTAATGCGGTTTCCATTTCATCATGGGTTTCAAATTGAATAATGTCCCTGCATCATATTTAAGAAAAGTGACAGATCGATTCCAGCCCTCTCCGGATGCGGCATTAGGAGGAGGGGTAAGATCAATCGCATAAACAGCTGTTTTGACAATGCCCATCCACAACCTGCCGGCCTCCACCTCCCGGGATGTGACATATCCTCTGGACTGCGGGGTGATATAAGGCCATGTAAGGTGGTATTCACCATCGGGCAGCCTCAGGTCATATTCAGCCATCCATGTACGCGTAATAGTCTCTCCCGGTGCCACCTTAGTATACCAATCTTCAATACTCCACTCACATTTCTCAGGGACGGAATCGTTACTGTCAATAGCATAATAAAAGTGACTATTTTCCACACAATATAACACCGGCCCTATACTAAAGTATTCAAATGCATCATCCCCCGCTTTTAGTTGGTCAAAAAGATACAATGGGGCTGATTCCAGATTGGTCAGAGTATAGGTATAAGTAATGCGTGTTGTATCTCCCGGGTAGATAAGAAAAGGAGTCAGCGTATCAAAATCTACAGCTACACCGGCTGCAAACAGGCCGTCTCTGATAAGAACATCTTTAAAATCAGGATTATCGCAAGGGTCATCCTGGCCAAACCATATATATTGTAATGTAATTAGATCAGGTTGCGATATCATCAGGTCAATTTCATATATAATGGGATTCTCCCAGCTTCCAACTCCCATACAGGCAATATTTCCAATATAGCAGGGGAGGTCATCTGCCATAACAATAAAGGGACGATTATTCATATAAGGAGGGAGCCTGCCAATTTCGCCATAAACGGGAAAATATTGATCACAATTATCTATTAAAAACATATTGTGGCAGGACCAGTCATAGAGAGCAATATCAGAGTTACATATCCAGGGGAAGTCCTGAAGCTCAAGTGAACCCAAGTCTTTTCCGGTAACATCCGACACTTTTAAAGTTGTATCTGCAAGAAAATAAAAAGCTGCTCCATGTTTTTCTATGATCGACTTAACAGGAGCCTCTTTAGTGCAATTAGCACCCAAAAAAATAAGGAATAAAAAGATAGTAAAATTTAATAAGCTACGAATAGATTTTACTTTGGAATTGCTAAAAAAAGAAACAAGCATGACCACTCCTTATACATTAGTATTAGATGGAGCAACTTACAGTACATGCAACTTTATTCTACATAAGCCTGTGAAATGCAATCTGAATGTCTACTAGGATTAATCAAACCGGAGTTGCTTATGATGAACTGATTCATGTAAGAGTCATGTGTAGAATAAATAATTTATAAATGCCAATTACACTAACGTAATAATAGAAACTGTTAAAGTCAAGATAATATTTGATAAAAATAAAAAAATTTTAACAGACATAAGAAAAACACTCAATACAAAGAAGCAGTTCTAAATATGGCAATAAAACGGCTTCAAAACATTGCATACCGTATATCTCTATCATGGTGGATGTTTCTGATTCCAAGCCTGGCAGCATTAGCCATTGCAGCACTCACCGTGAATGTACATGCGGTCAGGGCAGCTATTGCAAATCCAGTTAAGGGATTAAAATGTGAGTAGATAACATACTAGGGGGATGCAGACCAACTTTCAAACACCGGGTGTTGAATTATTTTTATATTGTAAATGTACAATATGTGCGATAAAATTCAACACCCGGTGTTTTTATTGTTCAATTCTGACTATTTCGATTGAAATAAATATTTCCGTATGGCCTTGCCAATGGGCCTGATTGCCGGATCAGGTAATGTTGTGGAGAGTATTGCAAAACCCGATTTTAAATCAGGGAAAATTTCCAAATCTGTAGAGTAACCCAACGCATTGCCGGGATGATGCATGAAGCGATGGCCTTCCAGCTCGCGTACAAACCATCCGAGTCCGTATTGTGAACCGGACATGATCTCCACACAAGGAGCGTGGCCTTCCCACATGGCTTGAATGGTTTCAGGTTTCAAAATTTGCTTACCATTGTATTGCCCACCATCAATCAGCATCATCATCCAGCGGGCCATATCATTGGCCGTTGAATTGATGCCACCAGCAGGTGAGATTAGATCCATATTCAGGCGCATGGCTGGGCGGAAACCTCCTTCTGCCTGCATGTGTCCCTGGGCCATGTTTAATTCATTTTCCAAGCCTACAACGCTCGTGGTAGTTCTAGTCATATCAAGTTGACTGAACAATTTTTCCTGAATAAGTACATCCCAAGATTGCCCGGCTGCTTTTTCACAAGCCATGGCTGCTGCCAGCATAGAAAGATTGCTATAATGATGCTTGGTTCGGAATGTGTCTCTTGGTGCGAGTTCTGTAAATGCTTTTAACAATGATTGACGAGTGTATTGAGCGCAAGGTCCGCCACCCCACTCTGCATCTTCAGTCCAGTTCACTATGACTTGGGATAAATCCATGGTCCAATAACCGCTACGGTGAGACAGCAAATCACGCAGAGTCACTTGATCTTCAGGATTGGGGTCGATTAAGTTCAGTTTAAAATTTGGCAGATATTGCTGAACAGGATCATCCCAATTGATCATTCCTTCAGAGACCATCAATGCCGCTAATGACGATGTCATGGGCTTGGCTGTTGAACCTATGGGGAAAATTGTCTCTGTATTGACCTTCTCCGTTTTGTCGACACCCAGAACACCAAAACCCTCAAGCATCACAATCTTACCTTGATCAATAATGACCACTGACATACCGGGAACACCCGTTTCTGTGAGTTGTTGGCTAATGGTTTCGCGGAGAGTGTTCAAATCTATTTTTTCTGTTGTCTCCTGAGAACGAAGCAAAGTCGCTCCAAAAACGATGAAAACAGTGATGAAAATCGATAACTTTTTAAGATTAAATAATTGCATGATACTTCCTTTTCTCTATGTAACACCCGGTCTTTTATAATTAAAGAGCATTTACGGATATATTACATTACCTTTTAAGCACATTCCTTGAATATGCATCCATAGTGTATGATGTGCGTCACCATCTGATTTTTCAAAGCTGAAAAAATCTTCCGAATCCTTCTCCATGAAAAATTGAGTATCCGACTTTGGAAATAATTCATCCCGATTTTCAGTGCCGAGCTGTGTTAAAATCAACCGGCCTTCAGTAAATTGGATATCAAATTTTATGTTTTTATCTACCTCAAGTTGATACTGTCCCACATATAGTTTGAGAAT
>JAGLOF010000158.1 GCA_023139105.1 bacterium | reverse complement strand
TTGTTCGTTGCCAATCCCTATATCTTTTTCTCTTCCGGGTTTTGCAGTTAAATCATTATTCGTTAATTGATATCCGATTTTTTTTGACTGATAGCTCCACACAATTGCCGGAAGAACCCGAATGTTAAGTTGCTGGCGGAAAGAAAACTTAAATTAAAATTACCCACATAGATTTTCCTTTGTTCTAAGCAATGTTTTTTCAGTATCTGATATAAGTTCTTCCATAATTTCACGGATTGACATCTCCCTGTCGACCAAACCAACAGACTGCCCAGCCATCAACGAACCTTTTTCAACATCACCGTCAACAACAGCCAGCCTCAAGGCACCTGCCCAGAAATGTTCTACCTTGTACTGCGCTTCAGATCTGTTAATCTCTCCTGATTCCAACGCCTTAATTAGCTTGAGCTGCAATTTATTAAATTCTTCAAGCCCTTTATTTTTAAGTGCTCTCACTGCCACCACTGGCAAACGGCTATCAAACTGCGGTGTAGATACAGCATTCCTGGCATTGGTCTGAAAAAATTTCTTCTTAAAATTAGGGTGAGCATTGGATTCCCTGGCCACAGCAAAACGGGTTCCCAGCTGAACGCCTGCTGCGCCCATTAATAATAAATGAGCGCACATTCTACCGGTAGCAATACCGCCTGCTACAAAAACAGGCACATTATCAATATTAAATAATACCTGCTGTAATAAAATAGTAAGAGTAACATGGCCTACATGTCCTCCTGCCTCCATACCTTCAAGTAAAAGAGCATCGGCTCCATAACGCACCATACGCTCGGCTATTGACTGTGTGGACGCAAAACAGATAACCTTGGTGCCAATGGCCTTCATGCGTTGTACTTCTTTCCCCTTGGGAAAACTGCCTGCAAAAATCACAAACTTCGGCTTTACCTCTTCCATAAGCGCCAGATGATCTTGATAAAGCGGAGCAAGTGTGATCAAATTCACTCCAAATGGACAATCTGTCAGATCTCTGGTTTCCTCAATCTGACGTCTGAGAATATCTACAGGAGTATTGCCACCCGCTAATGCGCCAAAGCCACCTGTATTTGAAATTGCAGCTACCAACTGAGGATCACTGACCCAGGTCATTGCACCGGCCATTATCGGATATTTTACACCAAGAAAATCAGCACCTTTTTGGAAAAAACGTGTTGTTAAGGGATAGCTCATTACACCGCCCTCCTGCTTTAATGGTCCTATGTGTAGATTGTGACTGTATTTTTCGCAGATTATCTTAATCTTTTATCTAATCTTTCTTCCCATATGTGTCCATTCACTCAATTCACTCATGGAATCCATAATTCATATAAAATAAACTATTTTTCTGACTATCACAAGATCAATTCACAAATTAGCTAAGGTACTCCTTCATCTGACTAGTTTTTTTTACTATATTAAACAAACATTGAGCCAATATACTAAACTGAATTCTGGAAATTCCACATGAATAATCTAAAACTGCTGATTCCAGCTCTGTCATTATTAATCGTTGTCGGATGTGGTATAAAACCACCGCCATCGGATCGTATTCTTGACGGTGGCCCAAAAATTAAAATCGGCCTGCATCAAGGCACCGATACAATACGTTTTACACTTTCAGATAACGCGGCCATCGTCAACAAGAACAGCACTTTTATTGTACGACGCCAGCTGCATGGCACTTGGCAAGCCAAAGTATTACACGTAAATCCCGGTAAGACCGTATGGTTTTTGGTTGCAGCATCTAAATCAAGCGCAGCAGAAGCCCGGAAAGAAGTCAGAGCGTTGCGCCGCCGGGGGTTTGAAACTTTTATCTACCCAGCTGGCCAAAAACTCAAAATCACAGATCGACTAATAAAAGAGAATGCCAATTACCGTGTCTGTCTGAAGCAATCATTCTCTACAAAATTAGCTGCAGAGCAATATAAAAACGTGCTGGCCAAGAAGCTTGATACTTTTATTATTAAGCATGCATTGATTCCACCCGGAGGCAGTATCAGGTTACTGCACGAAGAAAGCGGTCAGGAGTTTGCTTCAACAGAGCCAATTATCATCAAGGGAGACCGCATTACACTTCACGACATCCCAGTCGGTGTCGGATTCCATTGGGAACACAAAGAAGACCGTAGCTATCCGGAAGACATTATACTCCAAGTTGGCACCGATGGCAAATTAGTAGTGATGAATCACCTCTACATGGAACATTATTTAAAAGGTGTTGTTCCTTCGGAAATGCCTTCCGGTTTTCCATTAGAGGCACTCAAGGCACAGGCCATAGCCGCAAGAAGTGAAACATTAGCCAAACTCGGCAAGGCTCACTCTTCAGATCCATATGATCTATGCAGCGATGTACACTGCCAGGTCTACTCAGGCTTAACGCGCCGTGATGCAAATACAGACCGCGCCGTTGATATAACCCAGGGAAAGATACTAATGGACGGAGAAGAAATTTTAGATGCTGTCTACTCCTCTGTCTGTGGAGGCCATGGTGAAAGCGCAAACCATGCATGGGGAGGAGAAGGCCGCAGCTATCTCAAAGGCAGTTTTGACGGATCCGGCCGTCTGCAACGTTACGGTAAACTTACGCTGAAGAGTACGGCACGCCGATGGATAGATGCCACACCGGACGCCTATTGTAATTCCAAACGCAGGCCGGACATTGCATCCTTGGAATACACCAGAAAATATTTTCGTTGGGAACTCAATATTCCCCAGGACGAAATAAGAACACAATTAGAACGTCATATGGGACGATCCGTTGGCCCCATAATTAAATTGGAGCCAATAACACGGGGAGACTCAGGGCGTATCACAAAATTGAGGGTAGAAGGACGCACCGGTTCATATATCATACATGGTGAACTGACTATTCGCAGAGCACTTAAACGCACAACATTGTGGTCAAGCTGTTTCTATGTTCAGACCAAACGCGGAGAGCATATTCCGTCACAATTTATTTTGAAGGGAGCTGGTTTTGGACATGGCGTTGGCATGTGTCAAACCGGAGCCGCAGGTATGGGACTTAAAGGATACAACTACAAAAAAATACTTAAACACTATTATAAAGGATGCCAAATAAGGCAGATCTATTAAAAATGAATAACATAACTAATGAATATAATGACTTCAAAGCCGGCTATGTTGCAATTGTAGGCCGTCCGAATGTGGGCAAATCCACATTGATGAATTCTTTCTTACAGCAAAAACTGGCCATTGTCTCGCCTCGTCCGCAGACAACAAGAAACAAAATACTGGGCATTCTTCACGGTAAGAAACACCAGATAATTTTCCAGGACACACCCGGCCTCATAGAACCTAAATATCTATTGCAAACATCAATGAAGAAGAGTGTCATGACTTCCCTGGACCAGGCCGATATCATCATGGTGCTGATTGAAGCCAAAGGTCTGAAAGACAACGACCATGATGTCCTGACATTGACAAAATCAATCAATAAGAAAAAAATTCTGGTTATTAATAAAATTGACATGATTAAAAAAGAACAAGTACTACCGTTAATTGATGAAATGACCAAATATGACAATTACGAGGCAATTGTTCCGGTCTCTGCATTGGAATCTACAAATCTGGATGAACTTGAAAAAATCATCATTGAGCATCTACCTATGGGCATGCCCTTTTACCCCCCGGATATGATCTCTGATGAACCTGAACGCTTCTTTGTTTCCGAAATTATCAGGGAGCAGATTTTTTTGAAATTTGGCCAGGAGATACCATATTCCACGGCTGTCCGAATTGATGATTTTAAAGAACGGCCAGGTAGAAAAGATTACATACGAAGTGTTATTATAGTTGAAAGAGAGAGCCAGAAACCTATACTTATCGGCAAAGGGGGCAAAGCACTAAAGGCTATTGGAGCATCATCCCGATTGGCGATTGAAAAATTTCTCGATCGTCCTGTATTTCTGGAATTGCACGTTGTAGTACAAAGAAAATGGCGCAAAAATGCCGTTGCTATAAAAAGATTGGGGTATTAATGGGTGTTATACTTATCTTTGTCGATGGATTGGGTATGGGTAAAACTGATCCGGAAATCAATCCATGCATACATCCTTCTATTCAAGCTCTGTCATTCCATGAAAATTCAAATGAACATGCCTGGAATCAGGGTTACCTGATTAAAGCAGATGCATGTCTCGGTATAAAGGGTCTACCGCAGAGTGCATCGGGACAGACCAGCCTTCTGACCGGCATAAATGCACCTCAACTTCTGGGCCGACATCTTCCGGCATTCCCCAATAACACTTTGAGGGAAGTAATTAAAACACATTCTTTAATGAAGAAAACCAGAGAAGCCGGATTCAGAACAGTCTTCCTCAATGCTTATCGGCCACGTTTTTTCGACCTCCCGATGGAAGTCCGATGGAGGATGTCTACCACTACTGTTGCAACACTTGCTGCAGGTCTTTCTTTTTTTTCTACAAACGACCTATCAAGCGGCAGGACTTTGTATCATGATTTCACTAATGCGGAACTGGTACGCCGTGGGTTTCAACTTCCACTCTTCTCACCTGAAGAGGCGGCCTCTGTTCTGGCAGATGCTACGGATTCTTACGATTTCATCATGTACGAACACTTTAAGACAGATAAAGCCGGCCACTCTCAAGACATGAATAAAACACTGAATTCACTTCAGGATCTTGACAGATTCATATGTACAGTTATCGAAAAAGTTGATCTCTCAAAACATTTGATATTGCTTACGAGTGATCATGGCAATGTTGAAGATCTATCCACAAAAGGACATACACGTAATCCTGTACCTGTGTTAACCTGGGGCTTATGCGCTGAAAAAAGTGCAGATAAAATTAAAGATATTACTGATATCCCCCAATATATTTTAAGCAGCCTTGTGGATCAAATGGGTTAAAACATGGGTAATACTGTAAAAACTATACAGCGGATCCTTGGCAAAGCCTTGCGAACACATAAAATGATACAGGAAGGCGACCGCGTTTTAATTGGAGTATCAGGTGGGAAAGACAGTCTGGCCCTTCTTCAACTTATGGTTGAGAGGCAACGTTATGTCAAACCACATTTCACCTTAATTGCCGGCCATATTGATGGAGGGTTTCCCGGCAGCAGTCCACAAAATCTAAGATCATTGAGACAACATTTTGAAGATTTGGGCATAGAATCACACATTATCAAAAAAAATATTGCAGAGCAGGCACTGGATCCAAATGCCACAAAAAATCCATGCTTTATCTGCTCACACCATAGACGTCATGCAATTTACAAACTTGCACACGACACAAATTGTACAAAGATTGCATATGCACATCATAAAGATGATATTATAGAGACACTGCTGCTCAATATTTTTTATGGGCGAAAAATCGAGGCCATGCATCCGGTACAGGAAGTTTTCAGAGGCAGTATGCACATAATACGCCCCCTGGCATATGCAGATGAATCTTTGATTCGGCAGTACGCCAGGAAGATGATGTTCCCAATCTGGCCCAAAATTTGTCCGGCAGATGGAAAAACAAGACGCGAGCGTATAAAAAAATTAATCAGAGACCTGCAGATTGAAGAAAAGAATGCAAACATAAAAGAAAACATATTTAAGTCACTACAACATGTTCACCTGGATCCGCAAAGTTTAGTTGGCGGTGCCAGGCGATAGTTTTCCCTTGCATTCCACACAAAAATTTTTTATTCTTTGAGGACTATGGCACAAAACAATCCAAATATTATCCAGGTCAAAGTTGAACGCGTAACCCTGGATACGTCGAGTAACCGCTTTGTAGTTATTCTCCGCGACGAAAACTACAAACGATGGTTACCAATTGTAGTAGGCCCGGCCGAAGCACAGGCTATTGCCCTCTTCCTTGAAAGAGTTACACCGCCCAGACCGATGACACATGATTTAATGAAACGTTTTCTTGACAATCTCGAAGCTACTGTAATCCGTATTGTAATCAATGATCTGCGAGAAAATACCTATTATGCAGCAATTGAAATCAAAAATGAACATGGCACACTGCCGGTAGACGCCAGACCCAGCGATGCCATTGCCCTGGCTCTACGTTCAAACGCGCCTATTTTTGTTGACACTAGTGTTATGGATCGAGCGGCAATTAACGAAGAACTCGACTCAATTAATATCGATCAGGAAGAAGATGAAATTAAACGGCTCAACATACAAATGAAAGATGCTGTTGATGAAGAACGCTATGAAGATGCTGCACATATAAGAGATATGATTCACGAACTTGAGGAAAAGCTTAAACTTAAACGCTCTTAAACCATTTTTATTCTACCCTGCGGCTGACCAGCAAAGTGATTTCCCTGACAGGCTCCAGGCCATGTGAAGATATTACCTGATAATCCTTGAAGACCGGAGCGACTAATGACTGAGCCTAGATCTATTCGACTATCCGTATCCTTAATCCCTATCATTTTTTTAATCTTTGCACTATTTATTGGTATTGCCATACTTAAACAACCACCTCATATAGCTCTTATTCTTTCCGCCGGTGTTGCAGCTATAATTGCTGCAATCAACGGATATTCATGGAAGTTCATTCAAGAAGGCATGGTCCAGGGTATAAGCCTGACTATGGGTTCAATACTAATACTTGTCATTGTCGGTGTCATGATAGGTACATGGATCATTGGCGGTGTCGTGCCTATAATGATCTATTATGGCCTGAAAGTCCTCTCTCCCGGTATTTTCTTAGCCGCAACATTGATTATCTGTTCAATAGTTGCACTTGGAACCGGATCTTCCTGGTCCACAGCAGGTACTGTGGGTGTTGCACTTATCGGTGTCGGCCAGGGATTGGGTATTCCTGTGCCTATGGTAGCAGGTGCTATAATATCAGGTGCATATTTTGGAGATAAAATGTCTCCAATGTCTGACACTACAAATCTGGCTCCTGCTGTTGCCGGCACAGACCTCTTCACTCACATAAGACATATGGTATACACAACTTTACCGGCTTATATATTGGCCTTGATTATATATGCACTATTAGGATTAAAATTTGCAGGCGGCAATATCGACACAGAAAATATACAGCTTATTCTGAATACGCTTAATAATAATTTTACATTACATCCCATTCTTATGTTACCCCCTGTCTTTGTCATCATCATGGTTGTAAAAAAAGTACCTCCACTTCCTGCATTACTTGGCGGAGCTGCACTGGGAGGCCTGCTGGCAGCATTTTTTCAATCTTGCAGCATTACAGCAATTTTTGATGCAGCACAGAATGGTTATATATCAAAAACAGGTGTCGTAATGGTTGATGACCTGCTATCCCGTGGTGGATTAATGAGCATGATGGAGACCATATCCTTAATTATATGCGCCCTGTCTTTCGGTGGAATTATGGAGAAAACAGGCATGCTTGAGGTAATTGCCGCTGCCATGCTCAAGCGTGTAAAAAGAAACGGCTCATTAATAACAACAACCATACTCTCCTGTATAGGAATGAATGTAATTGCCTCTGATCAATACATGGCTATTGTTATTCCCGGCCGTATGTACCGTAATGAGTTTAAAAAACGGGGATTACATGCAAAGAATCTTTCACGTGCTCTGGAAGATTCCGGCACAATGACATCTCCACTTATACCATGGAATAGTTGTGGTGCCTTTATGCATGGTACCCTCGGTGTTAATCCTCTTCTATATTTACCCTATGCGTTCCTAAATCTTGCAGTACCATTAATTTCAATCTTATATGGTTATACAGGTTACTCTATACATAAAATCAAAGAAACAATAACTAATTCAGATAAATCCTAATTATAATATATATATCTGAATAAAAAATCACACTTATCGGGAATTTATTGATTTACCTTGTCTATGTACCTTTTGCGTCCTCGACTCTCATTACAGGAGCAACTATACGGTAGATAACTATGAGTCGACAATATCCTGCTTTAATCTCAGCCATGTGCTTTGCAAGTGGAATAATCGTCTTTAAGACTACATTCCAAACCACATCCTATCTACTCTGGCCAATAATTATTGCTGCCGGCATATTTTTATTATTGATGATTGTGTATAAAAATCAAAAACGAATATGCCTGATTTTTACCTACCTTTTTATATTCAGTCTTGGCTTCATGCGTATTATTCAGATTACAAATCATAAACCTGCCAATCATATCTGTCATCTGATAAACGATACACACTCAATTGCATTTCACGGCTGGGTAGAATCAGAACCTGAGCATAAAGATAGTTATAGCTCCTGGACATTTTGTCTGGACAGTGTAATGATAGCAGATACGCCTCAAGCAGCATCAGGAAAAATCAAGATTAGTTGTAAAGACTCTCCGGCAAATATTCAGTATGGCCGCTGTTACTGGATTGCAGGAGATCCTAAATATTTCTCAGGCTCTCGAAATCCCGGTGGTTTTGATCAACAAGCCTATTATGATCGAAAAAACATTTCCATGAAAATGCATGTACATTCTTTCGCAATTCATCCCGGCAATCCTCATATATATGGAAATTTCATTAAACGCCGGCTTACTATTCCATTAAGGTCAAAAATTCGCTCTCATTTCAATTTATACTGCAGTAAAAAAGTAGCTCCAATGCTCAATGCACTAGTTGCCGGAGATCGAAGTGAGCTGGTATGGGAAGAGAGAGAATCATTTGCAAAAGCCGGTATTATTCATATCCTTGCTGTCAGCGGCCTCCATGTAGGACTGCTTCTGCTTATTTTGCAAACAATCACATCGATCATACCTGTGAATCGCTTCATAAAAACGGCTATTATACTTTCAGGACTCATTTTCTACCTTCTGCTTACTAACGGACAGACATCTGTCACCAGAGCAGTCATCATGGCCTCATTGTATGTTCTTGGTAAATTGTTTGAGAGATCGATCTCAAGCTTGAATCTGCTGGGATTTGCTGCCCTGATCTACCTTGCAATACATCCTGCAGATCTTTTTGCCCCTGGTTTTCAATTATCTTTTTCAGCTGTACTGGGACTTCTTGCTCTATATCCAGCCATGAAAAAGCGTCTATCTATACATTTTCCAAAATTATTTAAATACAAAATTTCAAGAATCATTACTGAAGCAATAATCATCTCATTTAGTGCGCAGCTGGCCACACTGCCTTTTGTTGCTCATCATTTCAATCGAATCCCTATCTTCAGCATACCCCTGAACATTATTGCAGTACCCTGGATAGGTCTTATTCTTCCACTGACATTAACTGGTCTTTTCTTTTCAATTATTTTACCCGGTATTGGATCCTATTATACAGTACTTGCAAACTTCATGATGACATGCCTTATGGATTTATCTGATTTTGTCAGTGGCCTCAAAGCATCCTCTTACTACATTCACACGCTCTCTCCCTTTCTTTGGACAGCATATTTATGCACACTCATGCTCTGCATCTTTCCTTTAAAAAAAAGAGCCCAATTCTTTACAATTGTCATTATGCTTCTATGCCTGAATTTATGGATCTGGCCGCAAACATACAGGCCTTCTCCCCCGCATATCCAATGGATTCAATTTGATGTTGCTCAGGGAGATGCAGCCCTTCTTACACTCCCTTCAGGAAAACATCTTCTTATCGACGGTGGTGACTGTAATGAATATATGGATTGTGGTGAACGTATAATTTTACCATATCTACGGTGGAAAGGTATAAAAAAACTGCATGCCGTCTTCATATCTCATGCCCATCAAGACCATCTGGGAGGTTTATTATCAGTTATTGGTCAAATTCCTGTAGAAGCAGTCTATTGCAGCACCTTACCACATAATGATAAAAATGTTATTGAACTGTATAAATTGCTTGAAAAGAAGAACATTCCTCTTCACAACATACTACAGCAGGACACATTACATTTTTCAGGCGTAAACATAGAGCTCTATCCGCCCGATATTGCCAGAGACAAAACCTCAAATGCATCGCTGGCAATGAGAGTGGTATTCGGCAATCAAGCTGTGGGTTTTACCGGTGATCTGGAATCCATTGGAGAAAAAGTACTCCTGGATCAATCTCAATTTTATTGTCAGGCTATCAAAGTAGCCCACCATGGAGCAGCTACATCTTCAACACTTAATTTAATTAAAGAAGCAAGAGCCAGCAAGGCCATCATCTCAGTTGGAAATAGAAACAAATTCGGTCACCCCAATTCTGAAATATTGAATCGTTGGAAAAATGCCGGCGCAACAATATTCAGAACAGACAGAGATCGTGCACTTATCTTCAATATTCAGGCAGATACCATTGTGCAACAATACTGGCAATAAATTGAAATACTATATCATAACAAAAAAATGCTTGTTTTCCCGTAAATTTTTATGTAGGTTTGCACATTATTCAAATAATTCAAGGGTGCCCCGTTCAGGGGGTAATAGGGAATTTCGTGAAAATCGAAAGCAGCCCCGCTACTGTAAAGGGATACGACCGTCACACGCGCCACTGGTAAATAATTTTAACCGGGAAGGCGTGACCAGTAGGCCAGAAGCCCAAGCCAGGAAACCTGCCATTGAATTTTTTCCATAACACCTTCGTGGGAGAGGTTAGGATTGGTCTGTTTAGCATCCCCAGCCCGACGCCTTCGCGCAGGGGATTTTTCATTACAAAATCTCCTGCCGGGAAATAGTCTGGCCATTATACTCATTCTATTTACGGTCTTTGGCATGTGGATCACTCCACTCCATAGCCAATCTGACATTAAAGTACAGGGTCAGGTTGTAGATGTGGAGACGGGCCAGGCAATTCCATATGTTCAAATTACTATTACCGGTACTAATCTTGGAACAGTGACAGATACTAATGGTAAGTTCTTTTTTCGCAAAATATTACTAGGCAAATACTCACTCACAGCCAAGCACATTGGTTATAAATCACAAACATTGACCTTCCAGGTATATCGTGACCAACCAACTGATTGTGTACTTAGCTTGAAACCATCTATTTTAGTTACACAAGGTGTATCTATACAGGCCCAAGCCGTTATCTCTCATGGACACAAGACATACCTGTCACATAAAGCCATTCAACAGACCAGTTCACAGGATATAGGTGAATTGCTGACACGTCTACCTGATGTAGCTGTACAACGCACAGGAGGCCCCGGATCACCACAACGTGTATCAATACGGGGAAGCCAGTCTTCACAAGTACTTATATTACTGGATGGCGCACCTCTGAATGATCCGGCAACCGGTGAAACAGATCTTTCAATAATACCCTTGTCCATTGTTGAAAATATTGAAGTTATTAAAGGTGGAGCTTCACATCAATACGGAGCAGGTGCTTTGGGCGGCGTTATTCGCATTACAACACGACAACGTTCACACAATGAATATGTGCTGGAGACAGGATTTGGATCTTTAGGTCTGTATAGATTAAAACCACATTTTACAATACATAGTTCTGCATTCTCTTTTATTGCTGCTGCTCAGTTTCAGGGTGTCAAGGGCAATTCATCATATACATATATCCAACCCGGTTACGATAATGTTCAAGATGGCATTAAAAAAGCAAAGCGAATTAACGCAGATAACAGTCAATGGCACATTTTCAGTCGAATTAGCTGGTCAGCTAAAAATCATAAATTATCTTTAAGTGGACAAGCGGGAGATAGCCACAGGGGTTTGCCTGGTAAAATCCATGTATTAACTCCATGGGCTAGAACAAATACTCATCAACAGCGCATTAATCTTAATCATAAATTTATTAAATCAGAAAAATTCAATAGCAACTTATCATTTACATGGTCTGCTACTGAGACTGAAAATGTTAATATATGCGAAGAATCAACAGATCCGGCATACACAAAAATAGTAGATTATCACCATAAATCTTCAGCCGGATTACTACAATTATTAGCGACAACTTCTTACAATCCAACATCATTCTGGAGCATTATATATCAACTCTCTATTCGCCGTCAACATTATAAAGACAGAAATCTCATTGGATATTCATATTTCCCCATAGGCAGTGCTAAAGATCAATCATGGGGATCAGGAATCTCTTCAACTCTGAAATTTAATTCTCCTTGCACACCTGGCAGATTTCAAATTGAGACAGCAATGAGATTTGATGCATTCCATATTCAAGCGCATAGTCAACACCGCAACGATCGCCAGTGGAGTCCCGGCGTAGCATTTCAATGGAAGACCGGTTCCAAACACAGTCTCGCTATACAATATAGATGGAACCGAAGTTTTCGCATACCCACACTCAATGACCTATTCTATCAGGAAGCACGAGTACAAGGCAGACCTGATCTACTACCTGAAAAAGCTCAACTACATGAAATGACCGCTTCAATGTCATTTAAGTGGCTAATGGATATTGAATGTAATTTCATAGCATATCGTCAAAAAATTCAGAATATGATACACTGGCGTATTGGCTTTCATCAGATATTCAGCCCTATCAATACAGACGCAAAAATATCAGGAGAAGAGTACAGTATACAAATTTCTGCTCCCTCTAAAACCTGTTTCTGGAAGGTCTCATATACAAATATAAGACCCATAAACAAAGATCCTCACCATGCTTTGACTGATAAATATCTAATATATAGACCGCTGTGGACTATAAAATCTTCACTTACATATCATTTTGGACCAACTAGGTCAGAACTTCTATATAGACATATTGGACCCAGATATTATACAGAGAGCAACACGTCTCAATTTAATGATTATAAAGTAATTGATTTTTCCATGTCATGGAAAGTCGCATCCCGATACTTTAACATGGAATTCGCCACTCAATGCTTTAATCTATGTGCAACCAAATATGAGCTCATGGAACGCATGCCTTTACCAGGAAGGGAATTTAGATTCTCTATAACACTAACAAAATAAATTCAGGAGAACACATCGTGAAAAAAAGGACACCGTGGAAAATATTTTTGCTGACAGGATTATTCTGCTCAGCAATTAATGCACAAGAAATACCGCGTACGGCATATGTACTACAAGGCTGGGGTGCCAATTCACTCAGCAAGATCAATATTGAATCCGGTCAGATTGCAACTGACTTTTTGACGAATGTTGGTAATGTACCAAATAAGATTGTCAACTTTAACGACATTCTTTACATAGTAAATTCAACACCGGATGAAATTAAAATTTTAGATCCTTTACATGACAATGGCTTCACTAAATCAATTGCCTTACCAGCAGGCTCAAATCCATGGGATATTGGATTTACAGGCTCAAATCTGGCCTATGTCACATTAATGAATACTCATCAGGTTGCAAAAATTGATCTCGCAACCGGGGCACTTCTCGACACCTTTGCAGTAGGTAAAGCTCCTGAAGGCATACTGATTGCCGGAAATGAGGCTTGGGTTGTCAGTACAGCATTCATTGCCTGGGGCCAATATGAACAGAGTACGGTATCATTGATAAGCACTATTGAAGATTCAGTCATCACATCTCTGGACATTCCAGTCAACGCTCAAGCCCTGGCAAAGGGTCCGGACCCCAACGGCTGGGGCGGAACATTCATTCATGCCCTTTGTACAGGAGATTATGCTGATAAATCCGGTCGTATTGCAGTAATTGATCGATGGGCTGCATCAGCCGGATATGCTCCTGCTGTTGTAGATACAATTGAAATTGGCGGTTCACCAGGTGACATTTTAATCACACCTCAGGGAAAAGGTTATTGCAGTGCATGGGGCGGTAATAAAGGCGGTGAAATCTACATCTATAATGCACTAACTTTTGATATCATTCGCGGTGCAGATAATCCTGTATATGTGGGCCATGGTGCCATGAGTCTGAGCTATGATGAGATAGCGCAATGCATATGGATTACAAATTCACAAGACGGCACTGTTCAGCAATTCTCAACAGAGACAGATACCGTAATTGCAACTTATCAAGTTAGTCTCTCACCGTCTGATATTGCATTTGCAGGTCCTCTGGGTAGACCCGACGCATGGGCCGATGCCGTAATTGCCTTCACTCCCGGTGACAATGCCGGCTATGGCGCAAATTTCTTCCCCAACAACGTTCTGGGTGCCCCGGATCCTGATCCCGCAATCGGCACTACCAGCCCATGTGCAAATCCCCGTGAACTGCTCAGTCTTGGAGTAGGCGGAGAGATCATACTAGCCTTTGAAGATAATAAAATAGTCGATGGTGATGGTATTGATTTTACTATTTTTGAAAATGCCTTTATCAGTTGGAGCGGATCTGTCGTTTCCGAACCTGCAATAGTATCTGTAAGTCAGGATGGTCAAAGCTGGACAACTTTTTCCTGGGATACAACAGGCGGTGTCAATAGCGGTCTTGCCGGACTCAACCCTACTGACAACAATCAGCAGCCGATCAATCCCGAAGTATCCGGAGGAGATCAATTTGATCTTTCAGATACTGGACTGGATTGGATAAAATATATTAAAATCACCGATCTGGGCACAGGACTCTTATCCGGTAATTCAGCCGGTTTTGATCTGGATGCCATTGTTGCAGTCAATTCAGACAACGCATCCAGTGTCGATCAGCCCCAAGATGCTCAACCTGAGCTATTTAATTTAACACAAAATTACCCGAACCCATTTAATCCTCATACATCAATAGATATATCACTGACCAGGTCTTCCCGTATATCACTGAAAATCTATAATGCACAGGGTCAGATGGTCCGCACACTTTCAGACTGTAATATTGCAGCCGGTAAGCATACATATCAGTGGGACAGCACCGATGATGCCGGCCAAGACGTTGCCAGCGGATTATACTTCTGCCGTCTTCAATCCAATAAACAAGTTAAAACATGTAAATTACTACTGGTTAGATAGCTCTGCTCAGCCATCCAACCATAAGGGCCAGGTTTCAAACCTGGCCCTTTTAACAATATATCGCCACTTACGCATACAAAAACACAAGATATAGTATATTTTTCAATTTTTTTCTTGACACATGGAAGGCCAGTTTCATATATTTCGATACAGTTTACATGCTCTACAAAAACTATTAACAACACAGAGAAATCAATAATTCTTTTTCATTTTGACTACCGGAGAATACAATTAAACTACATAGAAATATTAAGAATTGTTTGACACTGACGGTTCTAACTCTTTCAGTAATTGCCTATGCACAAAATCCAGACAGTTCATCTGTAATTATCACGCCAGTTGAGGACGAATTACGTACATATCCATGGCTGGAATGGGGAGAGTGGCTAGATATACGACCGGAGCTTAAATATATATCCAGTGGACTATTGGGACATCCTGCTACAATTCTATCTCTAACAGGCCCCATGGAGAGACCATACCTGCATTGGCAGGAACTTCCATTATTTGATCACTATGCAGGCTTTTCCGATGTATCACTTATTCCTGCAGATGCAGTTGTTGATTTCAATTATGATGGAGATCATTATAATGTGAAGACTCGACGATTTTCAGGAGTCAGGCCATTGTCACGTTTTCACTATAGAACTTTGAACAAACTAAATGATTTCGATATTACATTTGGAATAAATTTTTCCAAAAAAATTTCATGCACCGTTGCAGGATTCCAGCAACGTATCAAAGCTGATGACAAATCTGCTATTAGCATAAACGAACAGAAATTGAATCGTGGACTTGCAGAACTTAATATTCAATTGAATCCATCATGGAACATAGGCTACTCTCTTCTTCGTAATCAGGTTAGAATTGACACTGTTTCATCATGGAACCATCCGCTAATTGAATCATCTATCCTGGCCCCTAAGTATAGAAGACTAAGATTTGACCACCGATTTAATGTGACCCGGACAACCAGAAGCTCCTGGACAAATTCTATCAATATCGGCTTATCCAGTGACCGCCATACATGGATTGACAGAACTGCTGGTAGCAGTGTAACCATTTCATCAAAAGACGCTCAATTCAAATGGACATTGTCATCAAATGATTCTATCATGCCATTAAAAATAGGCATCTGGGCCGTCAGTCGACAATCCAAACTTGATGATCTTAAACAGTCCTATGACTCCTGGGGTCAATGTTTTATTAATGCTGATTACATTTTCAATAATATAAAATTCGAATCCTCACTGGCAATATTATTTCATCCAAACAATCAATCCAAAGATCAATGGAATGCTCTTGGCAGGCTTCGAATATCCTATCCCATAACTTCCAAATGGTATATATTCACTAAATTCCACCGTGATGTTCAGCCCCTTCCATCAGGCAATATGTATTACTATAATAATTGTATATATCCTGGAATCACCATCAATAAAGCCAGATGGATAAACGATAATTCCGGAAAAGCGTCTCTACCGGAAACATACACAGATAAGGGTCAAGCATTATTACTTGGAAGCACTTTTAATAGCAATCTGCTTCTGGTAAAAATCAGTTTCAATTATTCTACCAGAACAATTGCACCTTTTCATTCACTCATGGCTATATTTAATCCTGAATCGATATCTTATCATGAGTATCATATAAGAGGATTTACAGGTGAAGTAAATTTTAAAATTCATAAATCACTAACTTTATTATCAACAACAAATAAAAATAACTTTGTCAATTATTTTCCGATCTTCTATCATCCTGAATGGACAGGACATGCAGCATTAATCTGGAAAAAATCATTCTTCAAATCAGATTTAATCATGAACACTCTCATTAGAATCAAATATTGGAGTGAGTATGATATATACTCTCCGATGTCTGATATATGGCAAAGGCAGACAGGTGATTTTCAACTTGATTCAAAAATAAGTATGCAACTTATAAAAAACGCATGGCTGGGTTTTTCATATGAAAACATGCTAAATATCAAATATAAATCATATAGTCATATTTCGGCTGTAGGACGCACCTTCAGACTGGGATTGATCTGGGAATTGTTGGACTAGGAGATAAACTTAATGGAATTGTTACAGGTCAAAAAACGGGACGGCCGCCTTGTAGATTTTGATAGTACAAAAATTGTAGTTGCAATTTTTAAAGCCGGTAGAGTCAACGATGAATTTGATATTGATACAGCCCAGCGTCTAACGGCAACAGTTATAAAAAGAATTAAAGACACAAACCGTGAGGCAGTACCGGAAGTCGAGTCTATCCAGGATATGGTAGAGACTGTGCTGATGGAATCTCCGTTTCGTTCTACGGCTAAGGCATATATTCTCTACCGAGAACAACATCAACGCCTCAGAAAGATTAGAACTCTTATATCCAATGATATTGTAGACTCCTACATCAACCGTTCTGACTGGCGTGTCAATGAAAATAGCAATATGGATTACTCTATTCAAGGTCTAAACAATCATATCTCCTCGGTAATCACATCTGATTATTGGCTAAATAAAATTTATCCCTCAGAAATTCGTGATACACATATTTCCGGTGGTTTCCATATTCATGATCTGAATATTCTGGCAATCTATTGCGTTGGATGGGATCTTCACCATTTGCTCCTTGACGGATTTCAAGGTGCCAAGGGTAAAGTTGAAAGTGCTCCGGCACGCCATCTAAGGACAGCCCTGGGGCAAGTGGTCAACTTTTTCTATACTCTTCAGGGCGAGGCAGCTGGTGCACAAGCCTTCTCCCATTTTGATACATATATGGTGCCTTTCATCCGACATGATAACTTGAGCTACAAACAGGTTAAACAGGCAATCCAGGAATTTATTTTCAATATTAATGTACCCACGAGAGTTGGATTTCAAACTCCATTTACAAACATCAGTCTCGATCTTATAATTCCCAATTTCATGAAAGATCAGCATGTTATTATCGGAGGTGTCGCTCAAGATAATACATATGGTGATTATCAGGAAGAGATGTACATATTCAATCAGGCATTTGCTGAAATAATGACTGAGGGAGACGCCAAAGGTCGGGTCTTCACATTCCCCATACCAACATATAGTATTACAAAAGATTTCCCCTGGCAGGACAAACGTTTTGATCCCATATGGACCATGACTGCCAAATATGGCATTCCTTATTTTTCTAACTTTGTCAATTCAGACATGAATCCTGAAGACACAAGATCTATGTGTTGTAGATTGCGACTTGATAACAGATCCCTTGTCAAGCGTGGCGGTGGACTCTTTGGTGCTAATCCACTAACCGGTTCCATCGGTGTAGTAACACTTAATATGCCAAGGCTTGGTTTTTTAGCAACCCATCAGGAAGATTTTATTAATCAACTTGATACGCTGATAGACAAAGCAATAGATAGTCTGGAATTGAAGCGCAAAGTACTCGAACAATTTACAAATTCTAATCTATATCCCTACTCCAAACACTATTTAAAAGATATTAAAACGCGAACGGGTAATTTCTGGGCCAACCATTTTGGCACTATCGGTCTTGTTGGCATGAATGAAGCCTGTCTCAATCTCTTTGGCAAATCAATAGGGACTACACAGGGAAATAAATTTGCCGAAGATATTTTGGACCATATGCGCCAACGTCTTATAGAAGCACAAGAAAAAACCGGACATCTCTATAACCTTGAAGCTACACCGGCAGAAGGTACTGCATACAGCCTTGCAATACGCGACAAATCACTATATCCTCAAATAATATGTGCAAATGAGAAGGCCTATCAAAGCGGTGGTGATCCTTTCTATACCAATTCGACTCAATTACCTGTAGATTATACAGACGACCTTTTTGAAGTTCTTGACAAACAGGATAACCTGCAAATCAAATATACCGGCGGCACAGTCTTACATATTTTTCTTGGAGAAAGACTGCCTGATAGTGATAGCGTTAAAGTACTTGTAAAAAAGATAAGTGATAATTATGCTCTCCCCTATTTTACACTCTCACCTACTTTCAGTATATGTCAACAACATGGGTACTTGCATGGTGAAATCCCACACTGCCCCAAATGCAATGCTGAAACTGAAATCTATTCCAGAGTAGTCGGATACTTGCGCCCAACTGCTCAATGGAACAAAGGAAAACGTGCTGAATTTAATATGCGCATGACTCTGGATAAAAATAATACAACCAAAGTTACTGCAGCTTAATGAACATTGCGGCATTCCAAAAAGTGTCCTTGACCGATTTTCCTGGTAAGATTGCAGCTATTATTTTCACACAAGGCTGTAATTTATCATGTAAATATTGCCATAATCCATCTCTCATCAGTCATTGCATTGATGAGAACGTGGATACAGAACAAATTTTGTCATTCCTTGAAAAAAGAAAAACTCAATTAAATGCTGTTGTGATAACCGGCGGTGAACCACTGTTACAATCAGAACTCTATTCTGTTATTGTTTCCATTAGAAAGCTGGGATATCATATAAAAATTGATACAAACGGCACACTACCAAATCAATTGCACAAACTATTGCAAACAGGATGTATAGATTATGTTGCAATGGATTTCAAAGCAGATAACGCCAAATGGCCAATATTAACAGGCAATATCGACTTATACTCATCAACTTTGGAGAGTTTAAATATTATCGCAAACTCATCAGTTCCGTTTGAGATCCGTCTTACATTAGCACCACAATTTCACTGTAATAAAACTTTGTATTCAATGGCTGAGATCTTAAAGAAGTTCAAAGATTCCACTATCTTTTTACAGACACTTTCGGGACAAGTAACTCATGATATTTCATGGAAAACCAGAGAACCTTTTTCATATGATGAACTATATTCAATCAATAAAAAATATTTTTTCGAATTCTCTAATTGTCAAATTAGAGTATAAAAATTTTTCTTTGAATTAGTCATACAATTGCTTAATTTGAGTTCAATTGTAATGTATCCGGAGGAGCCATGATTATTTCCAGTGTTCATATTAACTCTTACAAATCTGTCCATAAACTAAAACTACCACTGGACTCTAATGTAACCGTATTGATTGGACCTAACGAATCAGGAAAAACGAATATCCTCAAATCTATTGAACATTTTAAACCAACATGTGATTTGAGTGTTGAACATACATGTCAGTTCAGTTCATACTACCAAGAGTGTAAACCACCACAGATAAGCTTGGAATTGACGAAATTCACCAGAGAGGATCAAGCCAAACTTGGCAAAATATATGAAGGTTTTAAATCAGCAGAATCCATATTAATAAGAAGGGAAGGACCTTCTAACAAAGACTACAAATTACAAACCGACAGCAAGGTAATTTCCATTGGTGATATTAATCCGATATTTGAACATCTCCCGAAAATTTTGTATTTTGAATCTATCCAAGTCTTAAAAGACCGTATTGATATTGACTCCCTACATAGCAAATCAAATGATACAAAAACCGAAAGAAATCTTCTTACCGTCGGTGGTGTTGAAGATATTGATCTTATTTTTGAAGACTCCACACGCGGTCGTAGAATTGCGGAAGAAGCTTCAAGAGAAATTACAAAAAGAATACGTGAAGTATGGACCCAGGAACCATCTCTTGAAATCAAACTACGCGTTAATGGAAATCTTTTATACATTGATTTCTCGGATGCAACACGAGTTTATGATACACCGAAAACCAGATCAAGGGGTTTTTTATGGTATCTTTCTTTTTATATTAATTTTATAGCTGCTACCAATGAAGCTAAGGTAAATGAATATCTCTTTCTGTTTGATGAACCCGGTATGCATTTACACCCTTCAGGACAAAAAGACCTCACTTCACTACTTGAACAACTGTCAATAAAAAATCAACTTATCTACACCACTCACTCTCCTTTTATGATCAATAGAGAACACCCCGAGCGAGTCCGCGTTGTTCAGAAAGATCCGGAGGGCACCAAAGTAGATTCAGAGGCATACCGAGATAATTGGCGTCCTTTAAGAGAATCAATTGGGCTGACAGTGGGTGACTTGTTTTTCTTTCATAGTAAAAGCCTTGTCCTTGATCTACCTGAAAGAAAACAAAATCGTTTCAAAAAAAATAAATAATTCTACTATATAAAATTAAAATTGAATTTTTTCAAATCACTTTTGAATAAAAAAAAAGGAGCGTTCTATAAGAACAGCTCCTTTTAAATTTCAATACAAAAGAATTTACTTTTCAGTCGTCTCTTCTGCAGGGGTACTTTCTTCTTTAACTTTTTTCTTTAAATCAGTATCAACGGCTGCTTTTGCCTCTTTTGCTTTTTTCTTCTTTGAGGCAGTTTCAAACCCAACTAATTCAAGAATTGCCATATCTGCAGCATCACCTTGACGTTTACCCAGCTTAATTACACGTGTATAACCACCAGGTCGCTCGACATATTGAGGGGCAATTTCCTCAAATAAAACTTTAACATATGTCTTATGACGAAGTCGTTGGTAAGCCAAACGACGTGCGTGCGTGGTATCTTTACGAGCCAATGTTATAAGTCTTTCGACAAATTGGCGTGCAGCTTTGGCTTTTGCTTCTGTTGTTTTAATATGTTTTTGCTCAAACAAAGCACCGGCTAAGTTAGCCATTAAAGCTTTGCGATGCGAGGCCGTCCGACCTAACTTATTAACTGCTTTACGATGTCTCATCTATCGCCTTCTCCTACGCTGAGGGTCTTAACCAAAACGGTTATGACTCTTCACTCTTCAGATATTTATCCACATCCATTCCAAATGTGATCCCTTTTTCTTCAAGGATCTTGGATAGCTCCTGGAGTGATTTCCGGCCAAAATTTCTAAACCGAAGCATTTCCTGCTCATCACGCCGTACCAAATCTCCGATAGTATCTATACTGGCAGATTTGAGACAGTTATATGAACGAACAGACAACTCTAACTCATCTACGCTCATCTTTAAAAGCTTACGGATACGAAGTACATCTTCATCAATCTGAGAGCTTTCATCTTCTTCTTCCGGCTCTACATCAAAACTGATAAAGAGTTCGATATGATCCTTAATGATTTTACCGGCAAATGTAAGTGCATCATCAGGTGTTACGCTGCCGTTTGTTTCCAATTCAAGAATCAGACGCTCATAATCCGTACGATGTCCCACTCGAGTATTTTCAATTTTATAATTGACTTTTCGAATAGGATTAAATACGGAATCTAAAGGTATGGTACCAATAGGTTGATCCGGCATCTTATTCTCTTCAGCTGGAATATAACCGCGCCCTCTTCCGATTCTGATCTCAATTTTGAGTTCAGCTCCCTTGTCCAGAGTTGCAATTTCATGCTCCGGATTAAGGATATCAAAATCAGCAGATTGCGCCTGAATATCAGCGGCCGTAAAGACACATGGCCCTTTCAGGTCGATCATAATTTTATCAGGACGTTTATTCAGAAGCCTTATCCAAACCTGTTTCAGGTTTAGAATAATTTCTGAAACATCCTCAACAACCCCGGGAATAGAAGAGAATTCATGCAACACCCCATCAAAACGGACATGAGTGATTGCCGCCCCGGTGAGTGATGATAGTAACACACGGCGAAATGAGTTGCCGAGTGTAACACCGAATCCCCGCTCCAGGGGCTGAATGATAAACTTACCGTAAGTATCTGTATACGTCGCTTCGTCGCGTTCAATACCTTGCGGCATTTGCAATTTTGTGCGATTCATTCAAATCATCCCCAAATAATTCATTTTGCTTTATTTGGAATAAAGCTCCACAACCAAATTCTCATTGAAGGTGACAGGAATATCCACACGATTGGGTATTTCTATCAACCGTCCCTTCAAATTGGCTTTATCCAAGTCCAACCATGATAGCTGCTTGCCATCTTTGATACGTTTCATGGACTCATGGAACACTTCCATCTTTCGGCTTTTCGGCCTGACCTGAACCTCATCACCAGCCTTTACCTGAAAGGAAGGAATATCAACCAGTTGGTCATTTACAGTGAAATGACGATGTCTTACCATCTGCCTAGCACTGGAACGTGAAGGAGCAAGTCCAATGCGGAAAACAATATTATCTAAACGTGTTTCAAGCATCATTAGCATATTTTCGCTTGTAATGCCCTTTTTCCGATTAGCTCTTTCATAAATGCCATGGAATTGAGATTCAAGCAAGCCGTAATAACGCTTAATTTTTTGCTTTTCTCTTAACTGAATGCCGTAATCCGACATTTTTCTAACACGCCGGTTTTTTCCATGCTGTCCGGGTGCGTAGCCCTTTTTCTCAAAAGTGCATTTTGCTGTCTGACAACGAGTGCCCTTCAAAAAAAGTTTCTCGCCTTCTCGTCGACAGAGTTTACATACAGCTTCGCGATACCTTGCCATGCGTTTCCTCGATTTACTAGCGTTAGACTCTACGCCGCTTAGGCGGTCTACAGCCATTGTGTGGAATTGGGGTAACATCCTTGATACCTAATACTTCAAGTCCGGCGGCTTGAAGAGCCCTAACAGCTGCTTCTCGTCCTGATCCGGGTCCCTTTACTTCCACGCTTACTTTACGAAGGCCTGCATCCATTGCTTCTTTGGCTGCAGCCTGTGCTGCCATCTGTGCAGCAAAAGGCGTATTCTTACGTGCACCTTTAAAACCCATACGTCCAGCGGTTGCCCAGGATATCATGTTGCCATAATTATCCGTTAACGAGACGATAGTATTGTTAAAAGTTGCCTTTATGTGAGCCTGGCCTTCGGCTTCTACTTTTTCTTTTTTCTTTTTGCGGCCTTTTTTCGGAGATGCCACCGAAAAATCCTCCTTAAATATTACCTGTTGAGTCGAATTACGTTAGTTATTTACGTTTTCCGGCTACGGTCTTCTTACGACCTTTACGAGTTCTGGCATTGGTTTTTGTACGCTGTCCGCGTACTGTAAGTCCACGGCGATGACGCAAGCCACGGTAACAGCCAATATCCATTAATCGCTTAATGTTCATGGTCACTTCAGTTCGAAGTGTACCTTCAACTGTATAATCATTGTCTATAACTGATCTGATTTTTGCAACCTCAGTATCAGACAACGCATTTACTCTTATACTTGGATCTACACCTGCCTCTTCCAAAATCTTACGAGATGAAGTAAATCCGATTCCAAAAATATAGGTCAACGCGGCTTCAACCCGCTTGTCCTTCGGAAGATCAACGCCTGCTATACGAGCCACTTTGTCTCCTCTTTCCTTTCTTTGAACTTATCCTTGCCGCTGTTTATGGCGGGGATTGGAACAAATGACGCGTAGTACGCCACGTCTTCGAATGATCTTGCACTTATCGCAGATCTTTTTCACAGAAGCACGAACTTTCATAGTACTTACCTGCCTTATTTGTATCGATAAATAATTCGTCCACGCGTTAAATCATAGGGCGAAAGCTCCAGAGTAACACGGTCACCGGGAAGAATTTTAATAAAATGCATTCTCATCTTTCCGGATACATGGGCTAGAACTTGATGCCCATTTTCCAAGACAACTCTAAAAGTTGCATTGGGTAAGTTTTCTTTAATTGTCCCATCTACCTTGATAGGTGCTTCTTTAGCCATGATGCCTCTCGTCGTTCAGATTTCTTCGATTCCCAAGGTTAAAATTTCACATCCGCCGTTGCGTAGTACGACAGTATGTTCAAAATGAGCTGATGGAGATCCATCCAATGTTTCAACTGTCCAACCGTCATCCATAAACTGAACACGATATCCGCCCAGATTAACCATAGGCTCAATTGCAAAGACCATTCCGTTCTTCAGTTTGGGACCACGATTGGGAGCACCGTAATTAGGAATTTGTGGTTCCTCATGAAGCTGAGTACCAATTCCATGCCCAACCAAATCTCTTACAATGGAAAAGCCCTTTGATTCAACATGTCGTTGAATCGCACTTGAAATATCTCCAAGCGTATTACCTTTCTTGCATTTCTCAAGAGCCAAATATAAAGATTCATGAGTTGCCTTCATCAAATCAGTTTTTTTCTGGCTAATTGATCCGATAGCAAATGTTTTTGCTGCGTCAGAAAAATAACCATTTTTCTCAACACCAAGATCGACACTCAATATATCGCCTTCTTTTAACTGACGCTTCCCCGGGATACCATGAACAACTTCATTATCAATAGATGCACAAATTGATGCCGGGAAACCATTATATCCCTTAAAAGCAGGACGTGCATCTCTGGATCTGATGGTATCTTCAGCAATTGAATCCAATTCACCGGTAGAAATACCAGGTTTGATGGCTCTTTTAACAGCAGTAAAGGCCTCAACCAGAATTTCAGCACTCCGCCGCAGGAGGACTATTTCACTCTCCGTGCGGATTGCAATCATAAAATTTCCACACGTTGATTAATAATAATCTCAATGCGCTGAAAAACTTCATTAATAGTTCCGGTGCCGTCAATACGTCTCAGTAATCCCTTGTTTTCATAGAACTTGATCAGCGGTTCGGTATTTTTTACATAAACCGAAAGCCGATAGCGAACCGTTTCAGGTTCATCATCTTTACGACGATGGAGTGTAATACCGCATTTATTGCAGCATTGCTCCGGTGTTGCTACAGTCACAATTTGACCGCATTTATCACAAATTCCTCGGCTAGAGAGTCTTCTAACAATTTCTTCCTTATCTACGTGAAGATAAATGACATCATCCAAGTGCGTTTTTAAATGTTGCAACACGGTGTCAAGCATCTCACCTTGAGAAAGTGTTCTGGGAAAACCATCCAACAGAAAACCATGCTGACAATCGGTATGATTCAATCTTTCTTCAATCAATTCACCGATAAGTGTGTCAGGAACAAGGTTTCCGCCATTCACAAGATTTTTCACTCTCTTTCCGAGATCGGATTTACTTTTGATTGCCTCTCGGAGCATATCACCTGTAGATACATGCATCCAATTGTATTTCTCAGCCAACATTTTAGCCTGAGTACCTTTTCCAACTCCAGGTGCTCCGAGAATAATCAATCGTCTCTTCATTAAATCCGAATGTCCTCAGCCTTAGCCACGGCGGCCGCGAATACGGCCAGTCTTCATAAAACCTTCATAGTGTCTCATAAGAAGGTGTGATTCTATCTGTTGTAAAGTATCTAAAGCTACACCCACCATAATCAGCAGACTTGTACCACCGAAAAACTGTGAGAAACTATAAGATATATTCATATACTTGGTGATAAAGAAAGGCATAATATTGATCGCTGCAAAGAATGCTGCAGCTGGAAGTATAATACGTGATAATACATGATCAATATATTCAGCCGTTTTTTTACCCGGTCGAACACCAGGTACAAAACCACCATTTTTACGCATATTTTCTGCAACATCTACAGGATTAAATGCTATTGCCGCATAAAAATATGTGAAAAACAAAATCAGGAGACTCGAAATCACCCAATAAATTGGTGATTGCAAATCAAAATAACTCAAAATTGTCCCGATAAACTCATTATTTGGAAAGAGTTGCTTCAATGTTTGTGGCAGGAACATCATTGCCTGGGCAAAGATAATTGCCATAACACCGAAACCAGATACGCGAATAGGAATATACGTTGCCTGACCGCCATAGACCTTACGACCAACAACCCTTTTCGCGTATTGTACGGGTATTTTTCTAGATCCCTCTGTTACCATAACAACTGCTGCAATTATTAACAACAATATACCAAATGAGATAACTTCAACGATAATTGAACGATTACCACTAAACAGATATTGTAGTTCATCCATAATAGCACGGGGAAATCTGTTTACAATACCGATAAATATTATCAGTGAAATACCGTTTCCGATACCACGTTCAGTAATCTGCTCACCCATCCACATAATAAGGACAGTGCCTGCAGTCAGTGTAATCATCACCATCAAGCGAAAAGCAATTCCGGGATTAGCAACAATTGGTATTCCAGATTGAGGAGCGGTCAAAGATATTAAGAAAATAGTAGATCCCAGAGCCTGCATCATGGCAATAAATACCGTGCCGTAACGCGTGATTTGGTTCATTTTCTTACGACCTTCTTCACCCTCTTTCTGTAAGCGCTGAAAATATGGAATCACTGCACCCAACAACTGAATCATAATTGAGGCAGATATATAAGGCATTATGCCCAACCCCATAATTGCAGCTTTACTGAAGGCCCCTCCCGCAAAAACATCATACAACCCAAAAAGGGTGTTTTGACTTTGGGAGAACCACTCAGTTAGTGCAGAGCCATTGATACCAGGCATAGGAATATGACAACCAATACGGTAAATGACTAAAATGGCCAGTGTAAAGAGTACGCGATTTTTCAGTTCCGGTATTTTGAAAATGCTCTGGAAACTCTTGATCATAACACAATCGCCTTTCCGCCTGCCTTTTCGATTTTTTCAATCGCTGATTTGCTGAATGCATGAGCTTTAATTTCCAATGGAGTGGAAATTTCACCATTACCCAGCACTTTAACTAAAGCCCTTTTCTTCCTAATAAGACGGGCTTCCAGTAGAATTTCCGGTGTGATCTCGACCTGTGTAAGCTTCGCAAGATCTCCCAGGTTAACTACATGAAAGGAGCGACGAAAAATATTTGTGAATCCGCGTTTGGGAACACGACGTTGAAGAGGCATTTGCCCACCTTCAAACCATGCTCTGTGAGATGCACCGGCTCGTGCTTTCTGACCTTTATGGCCTTTACCACTTGTTTTGCCGGTACCAGAACCCTGGCCGCGTCCAATACGTTTTCTATTCTTCTTGGCTCCGTCTGCGTATTTTAGATTTGATAAATCCATGATCTCCTCGAACAGACGATTCGATTAACGTAATTCTTCAACTTCTACAAGATGGGAGACCTTAACGATCATCCCGCGAATTTGAGGTGTGTCTTCATGCACAACACTATCGTGCATTCGACGAAAACCAAGTGCCTCAATTGTCCGCTTTTGTTTAATGTTTCTTTTAATGGTGCTACGCACCTGTGTGATCTTCAGCTGTCCCATAAGCGGGCTCCGACAAAAAATGAATGGTCCTATTCAAAAATCTCTTGTATATTCTTTCCGCGCTGGGCTGCTACAGCACGAGCATCTCGCAATTGTAACAGGCCTTGCATTGTGGCTTTAACCACGTTATGCATGTTTGCGGAACCCTGAGATTTGGTCAGAATATTCTGCACTCCGGCCATTTCCATAACCGCACGTACGGCTCCTCCGGCAATTACACCGGTTCCGGGAGATGCTGGTTTAAGCATAACCTTTCCGGCTCCGAACTTGCCAATTACTGAATGAGGTATGGTACCCTTTAAAATGGGAACACGCATCAGATTCTTCTTGGCATTTTCAGACCCTTTAGAAATGGCCTCTGTCAATTCACGAGCTTTACCCATGCCAACACCAACAAAACCTTTACCGTCACCGGCAACAACAATGGCGTTGAAGCTGAATCGACGACCACCTTTGACCACTTTGGCCACGCGATTGATATGAACAACGCGTTCTTGCAGGTCTAATTCACTGGGATTGATTCTTTCCAAGACCGACTCCAATGCTAAAATTGACTTGACATATTACGTTAAAATTTCAGTCCGGCTTCTCTTGCACCATCGGCTACCGCTTTTATGCGACCGTGGTAGAGAAAGCCATTACGATCAAACACAACTTTTTCAATTTTGTGTTTTTTTGCTTCTTCAGCAGTAGCCTTCCCAACAATCTGGGCGACTTCAGTCTTAGTTTTACCTTTAATCTCTGTGGCAAGTGATTTTGACAAGCTGGAAACTGACAATATAGTTTTCCCGGAATTGTCATCCACAAGCTGTGTATATATGGATTTAAGACTTCTAAAAACTGACATGCGTGGAATTTCTGCCGAACCGTGAATTTTCTTACGGATAGACTTTTTAATTCTTGCACGCCGCTTTGTTCTTTTGATGGCAATCTTTGTCATCGTTTTATCCTTCAAATACTTAATGCGCAAAGGCACTTAAAAACTAGACGTTGGCTTTACCGGCTTTCCGACGGACATATTCACCAACATAACGAACACCTTTACCTTTATAGGGTTCAGGTGGACGGAATGAGCGAATTTTGGCCGCAATTTGTCCAACCAGCTGCTTATCTATTCCCTTGACAACAACAGAAGTTGGTGTCGGAATCTCAATCTCAATACCCTCGGGTGGCACAAGATATATGGGATGTGAAAATCCCAGCTGGAAAACTACGGCTTTGCCCTTCAATTCAGCGCGGTACCCGACGCCGATGATTTCCAGTTTCTTTACATTGCCCTCACTGAGTCCCATTATCATATTCTGAATCAGACTCCTGGTCAGACCGTGCAGCGAACGATGGAAACGATCCTCGCTGGGGCGTTCCACACGCACTTCATTATCCTTGATGACAACTGTCATTTCAGGATGGATACGCTCTTCGAGGACTCCCTTTTGACCTTTCACAATCACTTTTCCATCTCTCTGCTCGATAGTTAAATCTGCAGGAATTGTGATAGGCATTTTACCTACTCGTGACAAGGGACACTCCTTTTTCCGTGTTGATTACCAGATTTCACAGAGAACTTCACCGCCAACGCGTTGTTTCCGCGCCTGTTTATCGGTGACAATTCCTTTTGGGGTAGAGACAATTGCCAAGCCCAGTCCATTCAATACCCGGGGGATATCATCCACCTTGGTATAAATTCGGTAACCGGGTCGACTAACACGACGCAGGCCCGTGATAGCACTGACTTTATCTGCCCCATACTTTAGATATACT